>JACRGP010000100.1 GCA_016217765.1 Nitrospinota bacterium
CCCCTAACCCCCTTTGCAAGGGGGGACAAAGGCAAGGCGCTTTTTGTTCCTGGGCATTTCCTGTCTCAAACGTCTGGAGAGCCTCGGTCCCAGGAGTCGAAGCGCATTCGCAGGTCAGTCGTTCATGCAATGTCCGGGTTAATTCCTTATATTTCCTTGCGAGCGTTCGAACCCGTGCTTTTCCGCGCGATGTCTCCTTATCTATCCATCCTCCTCCTGGCGCTCTGCTGTTTTTTTCCGCCGGGACCGGCGCATGGCGACCCCGTCCGCGGCAAAATCCTGTTCAAGGAGAAAAAATGTCTCCTGTGCCACGATATCGCCCTGCCGGGGACGGTGTTCAAACCGATGTGCCCGGGGCTCCAGGGCGCGAGCGCCCGGCACTCCCGGGAATGGACGGCCCGATGGCTCAAGAACCCCGCCGCGGTCTGGAGGACCGGCGACGCCGACGTCCAGGACATCGACGCCCGTTATTTCAAATTCAGAGGGGCCAAACCCAAGCCCAGGGAGAGCTTCATGGCGACGGTGATCGGCAAACAGGTGATTTTGTCCGCCGATGAAATCGAAGACCTGCTCGACTACCTATGGACCTTGTGAAACGCTCCGCTCGCGCGGTCCCGGGAGGAAATTATTTTCCCTTTTTCAAATAAAGTCTGCTATATAAACCGCTGGAATCCCCCTTATTCATGGAGTTTTACCCAATGCGCAGGAGAATTTTACCGATCGCCGTTTTAGCCACCCTCTTGTTGTTATCCGCCGCCGGAAATTTGGTAACGGCGTTCGCGGATTCCCTTGCCAACGACAAAATCGCGGACCTGAAGATTCCCGAGGTCGTGGCCCGCGTCAATGGAGTCGACTTGAGCTCGAAATTCGTCAAATTCGAATTCGCCCGGATGACGAAAAATTTGAAAGGCGACCTGGACGTCAAGCAAAAGACCCAGATCGTCCGCGAGATCGTCAATTCCGAGGTGGTGCGCGAACTGATGTACCAGGAAGGCCTGGCGCAAAACAAAAAGGCCGCGCCCCAGAAGATCGACGAGGAGTTCGAAGCCATGAAATCCGGCTACGCCACGGAAGCGGAATTCCAGGAAGCCCTGAAGGAACGGAGCATAACCGCCGCCGAGCTTAAAAAATCCATCGAGGTGGAATTGGTGGCCCGCAATCTACTCGACGATCAAATCAAAGGGAGCATCGATATCCCGGACGCCGAGGTCAAGCTGTTCTACGAAGACAACAAGAAAGATTTTTTCCGCCCCGAGGCTTACCGGGCCCAGCACATTTTCGCCTCTCTTTATCCGATGGAGGCTTTCGACAAATACTCGCAACAAGAGTTGGAAGCGCATAGGGAAAAGTACGACAAGGACGCGGAAAAGAAAATCAACGGCATATTAAAGGAAGTTCAAAGCGGAAAGGATTTTGGGGAACTGGCCCGGAAGTATTCCGACGACGCCGGCAGTTCCTCCAAGGGCGGCGACCTCGATTTCATATACAAGGGAGTGTTCGATCCGGCCATTGACGAGGCCGTGTCGAAACTCAAACCGGGAGAAATCAGCGGCGTCGTAAAAACGCCCTATGGCTATCACATCGTCAAATTGAACGAAACCCGTCCCGCCGAATTCGCCCCGTTCAATGACGTAAAAGAGGCCATCCAGGAACATTTGTTCATGGCGAAGGCCAAGGACAAGGCCCAGCAATACATCGCGGAGTTGAGGAAAAAAGCAAGGATCGAACTCTTTTTCTGAGACCCCTTCGCGGGCGTCCGGTTTCCAAGCCGGGGAGAAAGAACGATTTCCCGGAATCTTTTTTCCGGAACCCCCGTCTAAACCCATATCTCATATTTCCTCCCCGTTCCGGGAAATCGCGCGGTTTTCAGGAAAAACCCCGAATTCATTCCAATTAAAGGAGCAAGAAAAATGGCTACCTATGCCAAGGAGAAAGACGCGGAGACCGTTGTCGAGGACGATCCCCAGGCGCGGACGACGCTCAAGGAAGTGTTCGAAAACACCGCCCGATGGCCGAAGGGATTCAACGGATTTACCGCCGACATCGCGGTCAATATCGACGGACAAGAGGAGAGCGGCGCGGCGACCGTCAAGGGGCCCAAGGAAATCGAGCTCTCGATCAAGGACGAAAACCTCAAGGCATTCGCCGCCGAGAACCTCGCCTCCATCGCCATGCACCGCGGCCCCAGGTCTTTCGACGAATCCGACGGGAAATACAAGCTGACCTTCGGCGACGACGGCATCCATCCCCTGGGGCGGAGCGTGATCATGAACGGCGACGGCATGAGCTCGTTTTACCGGGTCAAGGACGGCAGAATCCAGCAGATCAACCGGCGGGGACAGCGTTTCGCCTTCACCATCAACGTCGAGGACAGCGTGAAAAATCCGGAAGGGAAATACCTGACCCGCAAATACTCGGTGTTTTATTTCGATCCGGAAAACGGGGCGCTCAAGGACGTCGAAAGCTACGCCGACGAATACGCCCGCGTGGGTTCGTTGGACCTCCCGCAATACCGCCGGGTGATTAACTCCCGCGACGGGAAGGTGTCGGTCAGCTCCATGAAACTGAGCGCCCACCGGGCGCTGTAAGAACCAGGACTGGGACCGGGTAGGGGGCGGGATTGCTCCCGCCCCGGACACGCGGTTCCGTATACGGCGGTTGCCGTCGATTTCCGTCCGCGGTCTTCAAGGCGTCCCCCCCCCCCCTTTTTCCGCCCTTTTCTTCCATCGCAAGCCAATTGAAACTTGATACCGCGCGCGAGCAAAAAAAAGGCCGCCCCGTTAAGGGCGGCCTTTGAAATTAATGGCGGGGCCGACGAGACTCGAACTCGCGACCTCTGACGTGACAGGCCAGCGTTCTAACCAACTGAACTACGACCCCGCAATTCAAATCGATGGGAGGCCGGAAACATCCGGTTTATTGCTATCGCTCCATACTGACTTGATCTATCTTACATCTTTGCATTCCAAAGGGGAACGCAAAAGAGAAATCCAATGCATGGTAGGCGGAACAGGGATCGAACCTGTGACCCTCGGCTTGTAAGGCCGATGCTCTCCCAGCTGAGCTATCCGCCCTCGCAATTTATTTTTCAAGGGTAGCGCGCTCGGAAGCTAGGAGTATATAAACGGGTCATCCCTCTGTCAAGGAATTTAATTTCGCCCGGCGCGCCTGACGCGTTTCCGCACAAAACATCTGTTTTTAAAAGATTGACACGAAAAAACGGCGGCTATAATATGGAGATGCCTCAAGCGTCGGCTCATGCCGCGAATCGAGAATTGGGCGAACGGCCGGCATTTCCGTTCCCCCGAAACCAAAGAAAAATCTCGGCCGCATATTGCCAAAATATGTCTGGCGAGAAAACATCCTGAACCCATTTTTATTGAAATCCATTCCGGCGTTGACCTCGCCTCTTTCCGCCTCCGCTTTCGCTCACGGTTAGCCTCCTTATGAATTCTTTCGACATACTGACTCAACTGGTGGAACTCACAAGCAACGCGACGAACGCCTTCACCGCCGCCTTGTACGGTTTCGACCCGGAAAAAAAACTGCTTTCCCTGCGGGCCCACATCACCCTCAGCGGTCATTTTGACAAGGACGCGGCGTTCCCGATCGGCAAAGGCCCGATCGGGCAAGTGGCCCGGAGCCGCGAGCCCCTCCTGGTGGAGCGTTGCGAGGACGAAATCGGCAAATTGAAGTTCTACCGGAAGAAGGAGGAACTGAAGGGGTATTTGATCGTCCCCGCGATTTACGACGACCTTGAAGGCGTGCTGGCGGTGGACAGCAAGGAGATATACACTTTTTCGCCGAAGCTCCAGAAGATCGTGGCCGGTTTCGCCGAACAGATGGCCTGGCACCTGCATCGCGAAAAACAGTCTCAAAGCTGGAGACGCGAGGAGGTCTTCCCTTATCACGACATGATCCGTTACAGCCGCTCGTTGATGGAATCGCCCGACGCGCCGGCCATCGCCGAGCAGTTGACGCGCATCCCCCCCTCCATCCTCAATTGCGACGCCGCGGCGACGATCTGGGTGGAGCCGGACGGAAGCCTGGGCAAGGTCGTCCGGCATCGAGGTTGGGACGTCAACCTGACGGACCTGGACATCGTCCCCGGCAAGGGGATCGCCGGCTCCTGCGCCAAGAACATGGTCCCCATACTCATCGAAGACACGGAAAAACGGAAAACCGTTTTATTTTCCGAAAACGAAAACCTGGAGGCGTTCAAATCGCGGCTGGCCGTGCCCATCCTTTGGAACAACCAGGCCCTGGGGGCGATCGTTTGCGCGTCCCGGAAGCCGCAGGCGTTGACCCACTCCCATCTTGACCGGCTGTCGCTGGTGGCTTCTTACGCGGCGACCGCGTTGACGTGCGCCTCGACCCGCCGTCAGTCGGCCCGGGAAAAGAACCTGGACCCGATCACCGGCATCCCCAACCACCGCTTTCTCGCCGACTACCGCCGGGCCATCGAGAACGAGATCCTCAACAACCGTCACTCCGTTTTTTCCCTGATGGTGCGCATCAACAACCTTCCGTCCCTTTACGAAACGTTCGGGGTGGAGATCGGCGACAACCTGCTGAGACAGATGGTCTCGATGCTGTCCCACGCGGTCCCCTCGCCCAAGCATATTTTCAAATATTCGGACGCCGCTTTTCTCGTCCTCCTCATGCACATCAAGCGCGAGGAAGCCAGTCATCTGGAAACGCGACTGAAACTGGCGTTTGACGAGAACCCGATCTTCGTCGACGGCAAACCGGTCCCCGTCGTTGCGGAATTGGGGTTGTCCTCCTTCCCGGAAGACGGGAAAAACCTCGGGGAACTCATCGGCGCCTCATGGGCCCGGATCCCCCAGAACGTCAAAGCCGAGCGATGATCAAAGACTTCTTTTCCCGCATGATAAGCATGTTTTCCGCGGACGTGGCCATGGACTTGGGCACCGCCAACACCCTGCTGTACGTCAAGGAACGGGGGATCGTGCTGGACGAGCCTTCCGTGGTCGCCGTGAACGTCAACGGCGGCGGAGTCGAGGCCGTCGGCCTGGAGGCCAAGCGGATGTTCGGCCGGACGCCGGCGCGGGTCCGCACGGTCCGCCCCATGAAGGACGGGGTGATCGCCGACTTCGAAATCACCAATCTGATGATCACCTACTTCATCAAAAAGGTGCTGAAACAGTACCGCTTCGTCAAGCCGCGGATGGTGGTGGGCATCCCCACCTGCATCACGCAGGTGGAGAAACGCGCGGTCATCGACGCCGCGCTCATGGCCGGCGCCCGCGAGGTGCACCTGGTCGAGGAACCGATGGCCGCGGCCATCGGCGTGGGCATCCCGGTGCACAAGCCGGAAGGCAACATGGTCATCGACATCGGGGGCGGCACCACCGACGTCGCCGTCATTTCCCTGTCCGCCATCGCCTATGGCGAATCGATCCGCGTCGCGGGGGACGAGATGGACGAAGCCATCGTCCGGTACATGCGGCTCAACCACCATTTGAACATCGGCATATTCGAAGCCGAGCGCGCGAAAATCGCCGTCGGTAGCGCCTACCCCATCGTCGAAAAACTGACCGCGGAGGTCAAAGGCTTGAACGTGAAGAACGGCGTCCCCACCTCCATCATCGTGGACGACGAGGAAATCCGCGAAGCCATGAAGGAGCCCGTCGGCTCCATCATCACGGTGGTGCTCCGCGCCCTGGAAAAGACTCCGCCGGAACTTTCCGCCGACATCTTCTCCAACGGCATCTACCTCACGGGCGGAGGGGCCTTGATCCGCGGCCTGGACAAGATCATCGAGGAAAAAACCACCATGAAGGTTTACATCCCCGACGCCCCCCTCATCAGCATCGTGAAGGGGGCCGGGGCGATCCTGGATAATTTCCGGGAAATGAAAAAAGTCTGCATCAATTGAAGCGTATGGGGTTAAAATAGATGAAATCACGACCTGCCGGGAGTCCCGGGACCGTTTTCGGGAAATTCGGGACCTTCGCCGCGATGAGTGGAAAAAAGAAGGGCGGACCTTGCGTCGAATGCGGGCGCAAGGTTTCCAGCCTGCCGACAACCGTCGAGTACCGCGGACAGGAAGTCCATCTGTTCGACCCCGTGGCGTGCGTCGATTGCCTGCGCGAACTGTGCGAGAAGTATTCGACGGTCTGCGCCAATTGCGGCGGACCGATCCCGCCGTTCTCCCACGTCGGCGTATTGAAAGGCGACCGCGGAGAACGCCACCTGGTCCATATGAGCGCCGCCTGTTCCACCGCGGGTAGCGCGTTTCACGGCTATTGGGGAAAAGGCGGTCTCTCCCGATTCCTGGAAATCGAAGCATGCTAGAAGTCACATTCCTTAATCCCAAGGGCGAAATCCGCAGGAAAATAAACGCGGAAGCCGGCGAAAACCTGCGGCAGGCCGCCATCAGGAACAAGTTTGGACTTTATCCACACGTCTTCAAAATCCTGAACTGCAGGGGCCGCGGACTGTGCACCTCATGCGCCGTGGAAGTCGTTTCCGGCAACCTTGCCCCGCGAAACGAAGTGGAAAACGACAAGCTGAAATCGAAGATCCCCGCCCAGCCGAATATACGTCTCGCGTGCCAGGTGTCCGTCACGGACAACGTCGTGGTCAAAACCCAAGGATCTTTTTAATCGACGTCCGGCCGCCGGAGACGCGAACCCACGCCTAGAAAGCGATTGACAATCCCAGGGCAACATTCCAAAATAAATGAAGTCCCCGTTAACTCAAAACAAGCTGGAAGAAATGCGTCGGCATGCCGTCGCCGAATACCCCTACGAATGTTGCGGGGTCGTCGCCGGCAAGGTCGCGGGGAACGAGGACGACATCCTGTACCGGTGCACGAATATCCAGAACAAGTTGCACGCGATGGACCCCAAGACCTACACGCGGGACGCGAGGACGGCTTTTTACATCGACCCCAAGGAGCTGATGGGGGTCCTCAAGGAAACGGAAAAAAAAGGGTTGGCGATCAAGACGTTTTACCACTCCCACCCCGACCACGACGCTTACTTCTCCGAGGAAGACAAGAGGATGGCGTTGTTCGACGATGAACCCGTTTATCCCGAGGCCAATTATGTGGTAATCTCGGTTTATAATAAGGAAGTCAAGCGGACCGCGCTGTTCGCCTGGAACCCGGACAAAAAGGCTTTCGAGGAACAAACGGCGTGAATCGACACCACTACATTCAAACAAGAGAATCGATTTGTTTGAGGAGATAAGATCATGGCTTTGATGATCACCGAAGATTGCGTCAACTGCGGCGTATGCGAACCCGAATGTCCCAACGAAGCCATCTCGGAAGGGGATGACATTTTCGCGATCGACTGGGAAAAGTGCACGGAATGCGTCGGTTGGTACGAGGAACCGCAATGCGTCGAGGTATGCCCCGTGGACTGCATTCCCAAAAACCCGGAACACGAAGAATCCAAGGAAGAACTGCTGACCAAAAAAGAAAGGTTGGTCAACGGCGGCTGACGGACCGTATTCCCCGCCGCCGGACCAAACGCGAATCCCATGACGGACACCTTGAAAAATCAAGTAGAGGAAATCTTGGAAAGCCTGCGCCCGTCCTTGCTCGCGGACGGGGGCAACGTGGAACTCGTGGACGTCGACGACGGGATCGTGAAGCTCCGCCTCGTGGGCGCGTGCAGTTCCTGCTCCAGTTCCCTCGTAACGCTGAAGATGGGGATCGAAAGGGCGTTGAAAAAAGCCATCCCCCTCGTCCGATGCGTCGAACAGGTCAACTGATCCGGCGGTCCCATTTACGGCCCGGAGGATAGTATTAAGAGCGTCTAACAAAATGAAATTCCCCATAATTTCCTCCCCCTTGACGGGGGAGGTTAGGTGGGGGTGAAAAGCCAGCCCACCCTCCCCCAGCCCCCTCCCTCAAGGGAGGGGAGGTATTTGCATGTCCGGACGATCGGTTCATTTTGTTACATGCTCTAAGTCAACCATGACGCCAAGATCGAGGACCCCATTCGTTTTCATTATCGCGATACTTGCCGCGTGCCTTCTCCTGCCCGCCGTATCGTACGGGGCCGGAGAAAACACGCAGGCGCCGGACTTCACCCTGAATACCCTCGCGAACGAAAAACTCAGCCTCGGCCAATTCCGCGGGAAATACCTGCTGGTCAACTTCTGGGCCACCTGGTGCGGCCCGTGCAAAATGGAAATGCCTTCGCTGGAAAAGCTCTACCGGCGGTTCAAATCCCGCAACTTCAACCTGCTCGCGGTGTCGGGCGACATGTTCGGGGACAAGGTGGTCCGCCCCTTCGTCGAAGCGAACAACCTGACCTTTCCGGTACTTTTGGACCAGCGGTTGACGGTAAGCCACAAATACGGCGTCGTCAGTTTGCCGACGACGTTCCTGATCGACCCCGAAGGGAAGATCATCGGCGTCCATGAAGGAGCCGACGATTGGAGCCACCCCGAAGTCCTGCAATTTTTCGAAGGTCTTCTAAAACCAAGCTGACCCCCAAGAGATCCCCCGGCGACCCGGGGGGACACAAAACGTCAGACCGGTCCCGAAGGCTACGCGACCGTTTGAACGCCAGAATGGCCTCTAGCGCCATGTTGCGCAAGTTCGCGCAACATGGATCATGCTTCGACAGGCTCGGCATGACAGCCCTTGGTCGCCCTGGGCCCGTCGAAGGGCGGCATTTTAGTAACGCTTATTTGCGCAACCAGGCGCTAGCCCGGAGAGATCGCGGTTTATGAATCGGATTTTATCTTTCAGTTTGATCTGCATTGCCCTCCTGTTGTTTGCCCAACCGGAGGCCCGGTCGCAGACCCCCGAAAACCTCAACCCCCTGGAAGCCGAAATGGTCCTGGTCCCCCCGGGGAATTTCCTGTTCGGGACCGACGCGCAAGACATCGAGGGGGAAGCCCTTTCGCTGGGAATACCCAGACCCTGGCATATCGACGAAGGGCCGCAACAAAAGATTTTTCTCAAGGGTTTCTACATCGATCGCTACGAAGTCACCAACCGGCGGTACAAGACATTCGTGGACGCCGTCGGCGCCATTCCTCCTCCCGATTGGAAAGGGAAGGACTATCCGGAAGGCAAGGGCGACTGGCCCGTCGTCTGGGTCAACTGGTTCGACGCCGCGAACTTTTGCGACTGGGCGGGTAAACGCCTGCCGACGGAAAAAGAGTGGGAGAAGGCCGCGCGCGGAGAAAACGGCAACGAATACCCCTGGGGCAACGAATTCCACGCCGACTACGCCAACCTGTCGCCCAAACAAGGAAGCAAGAACGCTCCGGTTAAAGTCGGCTCCTTTCCTCAAGGATCCACCCCGCTGGGAGTTCACGACCTTGCCGGGAACGTCTGGGAGTGGACCCAGGACAATTACGCGCCTTACAAGGGAAGCTCTTACAAAACCCCGGACTACGAAGCCGGTTATAAAGTCATCCGCGGGGGGTCCGCTTCCGACGTCGGCCATTTCCCCGGCCCCTCGTACCTCGCCGTGCTGAAAAAATTCGCGCGAGGCGGCTTCCGCCAGTTCCTGAACCCGGACGAGGCGTCGCTCGACCTGGGGTTCCGGTGCGCCAGCGACGAGATGCCGGAAGCCATGCGGAAAATGGCCGCTGGCTCGCCTGGCTCATCGGCCGCCGCCAATTCCCCGTTCGCCGGAGGCGCGTCGGCCAAGAACCTGCCCGGACCGGCGTCGCCGGAAAAACCGGCAACCGCATCCCAGGGAAAAACCTTCAACCCATTTGAACCCAAACCCAACCTTCCTCAATCCGGAATGCTGGTTTTAATTTTTCTTTCTCTTCTGGCGGGACTGTTCAGTTTTCTGTCCCCCTGCACCCTGCCCATTCTGCCGGCCTATTTCGCCATCACCGCGCAGACCGAACGGACCCGCATGGCCCTGATGTCGGCGGCATTCTTCCTTGGGCTGGCGACGTTGTTCGTCCTCATGGGGGCCTCCGCCAGCTTCATGGGGCAACTTCTGCGCGATTACCTGTTTTCTCTCACTACGGCCGGCGGAGTCCTGGTCGCTGGATTCGGGGTGATGACGCTTTTCGGCAAAGGCTTTTCGGGCGCCAATTTCCGGCGGAAACCCGCGTCCTCCTTCACGGGGTTTTTCCTGTTCGGCGCGACTTTCGCGCTGGGCTGGACGCCGTGCGTGGGACCCGTCCTCTCCGGAATCCTCATCCTCGCCGCCTCGGACAAAACCGTCCTCCAGGGGATGACCCTGCTCTTCTTCTACGCGCTTGGACTGGGCTCCCCGCTGATCGTGATTTCCACGTTTTTCGGCCACCTCAAAAAGGACGGCCTGTTTTGGAGAATCCTCCGCGGCAAGGGCTGGGACGTTAAAATCGGCAACCGGACGCTTCTGCTCCACACCACGAACCTGTTCGGCGGCGCGCTCCTCGTCTTTTTGGGAGTCGCCCTGGCCATGGGATACATGACCTACGTCAACAACCTGGTTCCCATCGAGATCCAAGTGTGGTTCGGCGCCTACGAGGAAAAAATCCTCCATTGGTTCATGTGATCCCTCGCCGCGCGCCCGGAAGGCCCCGGACAAACTTTTGCGCGCATAATCCCGATTGCGGACAACGATTGAAATTTGCTAGAATGACCGCGAAGTGACGCAGGCAAACAAGAAACCTGAAACCCCCTTATGAAAAACATAGCCTCTCTCCTGGTCTTGGCGTTTTTTCTTGCCTCCTGTTCCGGCGCCGAAACTATCGTCAAAAAGAAATGGGACGCGCATGAAAACACCCTGGCCCTCGTCGACCTGTCCGCGCGCGAGGACGGCTTCATGGACGCCGGAGCGCGTCTGGTCAACGCCCTCGAGGAATCCCTGGCGGACACGGTTTTCGTTTTAAAAAGCGAACAGCCCCGGTATCAGATCAAATTCAAGGTCACCAAATATCAGGAAGGCAACCTCCTCACGCGCCTGGCCACGATGGGTCTGGCGGAATCCTCCCGCGCCGAGTTGCAGGTAAAAGTCGCCCTGTTCGAGGGCAAAACCATGGTGGGGGCCTGGGAGGTAAACTCCTGGGTCAAAGGCGGGGTTTCCAAGAATGCCCTGTTCAAGAAAGCCGCCAAGGAAATCGTCGACCACCTCAAGGGGAATTGACCCCAGGCCTTCCCGGGCAATCCGCCATATATCGCGCGACGAAAAGACGGGGATCGCTCCCCCTTGCAAAAGCCTGTCCTGAGCTTGCCGAAGTAAGACGAATCGAGTTTCGATAGGAAAATCTTAATGACACGAAGCGCGATTTGAGGACGCGCGGAAATTTTTGGAGCGCAAAGCCTCCCGGCTTTGCATGCAACGCGAGGACGCGTTGCGCTCCAAAACTTTTTCTCTCCACGCTCGCGCAATATCCGGCTAAGTCAACAAAAGAGAAGATTCTTTTGCCCGTTTTATCATCCTGTTCGACAACCAGTCGCATGGCCCACGATTCAATAATCGGATCGCTGGCCCCTTTTCTTGAATCGCCGGAATCCCTATGATAATCTACCCTATAAGCGTCGGCATAAAAACGAGGAAAACCCATGAAGACTACGGCCAACCCCTCCCAATCCAAGATTTCGAAGAGTTTGCAAAAACTGGTTGTAAAAAAGAAACCCTCGCGAAAAAAAGACTTGTCCGCAGACCCGTTTTTCTCCTCGCCGCCCGTGGACCTGGGACGGACAAATAACGCCGTCATCGACCGCATCCTCTACGGCAAAAAAGAGGCATGACGCAAACCTTCTTCGCCGACACCTCCTTTCTCGTAGCTTTTCACAATGTCCGCGACGATCATCACAAGCAAGCGAGAGGTTTTATCGGCAAGCTTTCCGAACGTAAAGAAGCCGCGCGATTCCTTATCACCGACTATATCTTTGACGAAACCCTGACAACCATTTTGAATCGCGGCGGAAAGCGATTGGCCATCGAGGCCGCCGAGAAAATATTTTCCTCGCCCGCTATTTCCATTATGACAATCGACGCGGACATATTCAGTCAAGCCTACAACCTTTTCATTCATTACGCGGACCAGGAATGGAGTTTTATCGACTGTAGCTCAATCGCCTTTCCAAGAGCGCATTTCGCCGCTCGTCCCATTTCCGTTGCAACTTTCGACCGGCATTTCGTGGCGGCCGGATTTCAAACCGTTCCTGTCGTTTGAACGGTTTCAATGATTCTTCACGGAGTTCGTTCCGAGGCGGCAAAAATGAGGAGTCTTTTGCCCGTTTTGTCATCCTGAGCGCCAGCGGAGGATTCCCGTTATCCTCTTGCGGGCGCGCGTTTCTTGCGCTTTTGCCGGGCGGCGGGTTGGGGTTTCCGGCGGGGCTGGTTTCGCGGGGCCCTGCGCGCGGGCGTTTTCTTACCGGTCCGCGAGATTCCGTCTTTTCTCGCCGCGACCTGCTTTTCCAGGATTTCGTCGACTTTGTCGATGAGGTCGTTGCGCTCCTGGTTCGCCGCGTCGATCTGCCGCTTGACCGCGACGATCTGTTTGTCCTCAAGGTCGGGCCTTCTGACCTCGTCCTCCAAATGCCACAGGCGGATATTGCGTAGCGCCAGTTCGCCGATCGCCTCGCCCAGTTCGCCGATCCGGTCCGCGGATTTCGCGTCGCGGTTCAGGTACAACTTGACCTTCTCGTCGCGTATCTTGACGCTCCCCGCGAAAGCGGCGGCCAGAAACGCGTCGATTTCGTTTGCCAGGTCCTTCTGCTGTCTGGCGACCAAATCCCTCTTCGCCCGCAAGTGCGGCGCCCCGGGGTCGGCATCGCCTTTTTGCTCGATGAGTTCGTCGAGGTGCCAAAGACGCAGGTTTTTGATGGATAGTTTATCGACCAGACTGCCTAATGTTTCCGCCATGACTCTCTCCTGACGCCGCTACTCGCCGTAGGGGCAAATTCATGAAGTCCACAAATCCCCTCCCCCTTCCGGGGAACGCCCCGGAGCGGGATGGCCCAGCTTGGCTTGCCCCCGATGACGCTTGTTCGCCATCGGAGCCAAGCCCGTTGGGTCCAGCGGCACACTGGCGGGGGAGGTTGGGCGGGGGTAAACGCGCTGAACTTACACCCCCATCCTGACCTTCCCCCTACAAGGGGGAAGGAAATTCGCCATCCTCGATTTTCCCCGTGAGGCATGGCTACTTATGAACTCCTTAGTAGCATAAATTTCGATCGTCCGGCAACGGCTATCGGAGCGCGGCGCGTGTTATTTCTTGCGGATGCAATAGATCCCGTCGCGGACGGTCAGCATCACGGACTCAACGCGGCCGTCGGACGCGACGATCTGGTTGAACCGGTTGATGGCCTTGTCGTGGGAATCGACGGGGTTCAGGACCCTGCCGCTCCACAACACGTTGTCGGCCACGATCAGTCCGCCCGGGCGCAGGAGGGACAAAACCGCTTCGTAGTACAGGGGATAATTCTCCTTGTCGGCGTCGATGAACGCCATGTCGAAAGGCCCCTCCAGCGACCGGAGGGTCTCCAGCGCCGGGCCTTCGCGCAGGACGACCTTTTTCCCGTGCGGGCTCCGGGCGAAATAACGGCGCGCGAATTCGATGGCGGGCGGGTCGATCTCGCAGGTGACCAGGACGCCGTCCTCCGGGAGCGCCTCGGCCATGGACAAGGCGCTGTACCCGCTGAACGTCCCGATCTCCAGGATGCGCCGCGCGCCGAGGATCCGCGCCAGCAGTTTCAGAAACCGGCCTTCGACCCGGCCCGTCAGCATGACCGGCAACTCGAGCGTTTGATGCGTCTCCTCCGCCAGGCGCGACAACAGTTCTCCCTCGCTCTGGGTATGGTCGTAAGCGTACCGCTCGATCTTTTCGTCTATGAAGTTCATGGCGGACCTCCTCCGTTCTTTCAGTATGCGATGATGGCGCCGTCCAATGTCCTCCAGGCGTACCAGGTGGCGACAGTCTGGTAGGGACGCCATTTTTCCCCCATGGCACGGATCCTTTGCGGAGACGGAAGGGTCCTCATCCGGTAAATGTTTTTGAGCGCCGTCCGCAGGCCCAGGTCCCCCACGGGCAGGACGTCCAAGCGGTTCAGGGAAAAAATCAAGAACATTTCCGCCGTCCACCGCCCGATGCCGTGCACGGCCGTCAACCGGTCAATGACCTCTTCATTGGTCAAATAAGGCAAACGGTGGGGCCGGACGCTCCCGTCCATGAATTTCCGGCTCAAATCCTTCAAGTAAGCCGTCTTCTGCCGCGAGAGGCCGATGGCGCGCAAGGTTTCGTCCGGCAGGGGAAACACGCATGCCGGAGCCGGAGACTTGCCGTCGAACAACGCCGCGAACCGGGCCGTTATGGAATCGGCGGCGCGGGTGGAAATCTGCTGGGCGATGATGGCCTTGCACAGGACGTAGAAATACCTTTTGTTGCGCGTCAACCGCAAGGGCCCGAACTCCCTGACGATCCGGGCGATCGCCGGGTCGCGTTTCTCGAAATGTTCCAGCAGAATCCGTTGCGAGGGGAGATGGGATGTCGGCATGCGTCGGTCTCCCGGATTTATTCCGCCTGCACGACCCGCAGGCTTTTCAAGTTGGAGGATTCGCGGATCATGCGGAGCCCCGTTTCGCCGATCTTGTTTCCGTAAAGGTCCAGATTGGCGAGATTCGCCAAAGTCCCGGAACCAGCGAGGGCGTCCGCGGCGCGGTCGTCGAGCCCATTGTGGGAAAGCGACAGGACCCGCGCGCTCGACAGGATGGGCGAGGCCGCCAGCGCGGCAAGTCCCTCGCATCCCATGCGCGTCCTCTGCAGATAAAGCTCCCGCAGGTTGCGGAGCGAGCGGGAACGGGCCAGGGCCGCAACCCCGTCCGGCCCCAGGGGATTGGCCTTGAGATACAGGACCTCAAGGCCGGAGAGGGTTTCCGAGGTTGCCAGGGCCTCCGCGCCCGCCGGCCCAATATGGTTGCGCTGGAGGTAGAGCCGCCGGAGTCTCTTGAGAAACGGGGAATCGGCCAGCGCCCGGACCGCGCGGTCGGTCAGCTTGTTGTTCGACAGGGAGAGGGAAACCAAATTGGAGAACGCTTCCGCTCCGGAAAGGATTTCCACCCCTTCGTCGCCGAACTCGTTGCCGTCCAGTTCCAGGACCTTGACCTTGCGCAGTCGCGGATAATCCGTAAGGTCCAGCAATTCCTCGCAAATCACTTCCTTGCCGTTCAATTCCAGCTTGAACCTGGGCTCTTCGCCGGTCTCCGCCAGGGTAAAGGTTTCCGTTTCGTTGACGGACATGGGAGAGCCGTCCCCTTCCTCGGACACGAGCGACATGCTGTTGCGGACCAGGCTCTCGAAGAGGGGGTTTTCCATATCAGATCCAGGCCATTTCCTTAAAGCGCCGTATGATGTACATGGCCGTCTCCCGGGGCTTTCCGCGGGTGGTATCGACGAGCATGTCCGCCGCGGCGCGGTATTTGTCCGCCCGCTCCTCGATGATCTGCCTCTGCTCCTCCTCGAAGGACAGGCCTTCCTTGAGGGGAGGACGGTTGGGATCGCGATGAATTCTTTTGAGGATGGTTTCAAAACTGGCGGTCAGCAACACCGTTTTCCCGTTTTTCCGCAGGTTGCGGACATTGCGGTCGTCCAAAACCACGCCGCCGCCGCAATCGATGATCGCGCCGTTTTCCCGGCCGGAGACTTCCTCCACGACGCGGCGTTCGATTTCGCGAAACCCGGGCCACCCCAATGCCTCGACGATCCGGGGAATGGGCATGCCCGCCGATTCGACGATCAATTCGTCGATGCAGAAGAGTTTTCGGTTCAGTTTCCTGGCCAGAAACCTGGCCACGGAGCTTTTCCCGGTCCCCCGGTACCCCAGCAACACGATATTCATGGAAAGACTTTCGCCATTTCAGCGGAACCGGGCGCCTGCGCCTCGAATGGACGCTACGGTAAAAAACCCGAAACGCCGCGAAGCGGGGGCATGCCTCCCCCTTTCGAAAAGGTTAAAATATTTCGCGGTCCGATGCAAATGACTCCGTCTCGGCAACGCCGCGCCTTCCGGACCCGGAGTATCTCTTGAATATGCCCGGCCGGAGCGCCACTTGTGATATAATCCCCGCGGACTTTCTTGATAACTCAAAACCTAAGAAAGGGTAAAACCGTGAAAACTTCAATTAGCGCCGTTTTGGCTTTGGTTACGCTTTTGTGGTCTGTCCCCGGGTTTTCCCAAGTAATGGATACGGACCAATTAAAATCCTCATGCCAGGAAAAAAAGAACGCCGACGCGTGCTTTGAATTGGGCGAAAAATATCGCGTAGTGGAAATGGACAACAAAACGGCGTTAGAATATTTCCTTCAGGGATGCGAACTGAAACAAATGACAAGTTGCGTCCATGCGGGAATTTTAACCGAAGTCAAAGGGACCCAGAACAGCCCGGAATGGAAAAAGGCGGCGGAGCTTTTCGAGACGGCCTGCAACGAACACCACGACAAGGGCTGTTTTGAGCTGGGCGCCTTGAAATACCGGGAAGGCCGCTCCAAGAAAGCTACGGAATATTTCAAGATCGCCTGCGAGTACGGCAACAAGATCGCTTGCAACAACGTGAAAAAATTCGAAAAATAAAGCATGCGGAAGCGGGTTAAAAACTGGGAAGAGCTGATCAACGACGGCGAACAATATGGCGGCAACAAAGCCGAGTTATCGCCCGCGGAAAAAACCATCGTCGAATGCATCAAGGACAAGACCGTCCTTAAAATCCAGGACAAATACGCCTTCTCCAAAACCGGCCAAACTCTGGGAGAAGATCATGGCAGGGAACTCGGGAAACTGCTGGCCGGCTTTTCGGCCCTGAAGACCGTCTCCTCCCTGATCGTGACCCACAACGATCTCGGCCCCGAGGGGGCGAGGTACCTCTCGGAATCCTCCATCCTCACCCAAATCGTTTATCTGCACCTCGGATCCAACAACCTGGGCGACGAAGGGGTCAAAATCCTGTCGCAAGCGGGGATTTTCTCCAACGTCGAGGTCCTGAACCTGGAGTGCAACGGCATCACCGCCGAGGGCGCCAAGGCGCTCGCCGGTTCGCCGGTCTTCGCCAAAGTGACGTCTCTGAACCTGGTGGACAACCGGGTGGGAGACGAAGGGGCCATGGCCATCGCCAATTCCGACACCCTGCGCAACCTGACCTATCTGCACCTGGGGGGCAACCGGATCAAGTCCGAGGAAGCCCGGGCGGCCCTTAAAAACTCTCCTAAATTGACCCGTCTGCAAACGCTGAAAATCTTTTGACCCCGCCGGGCTCCGCTTGCCCTTAGAGCGCCTAACAAAATGAAGTTTTCCATAACTGCCCCCTTGAAGGGGGCGGTCAGGTGGGGGTGAAAAGCCGGGCAAGCGCCCGGAGGCCACGCGGCGATGACGCCGGGGACGCCCCCGGTGGGCAACGCCGCCCCGCGCTTGCGCCGGGGCGGTAATGAATCCGGCG
>JACRGP010000101.1 GCA_016217765.1 Nitrospinota bacterium
AACGCAGTGAGCGCGGCGATCCAGCCGCTGGAGCGCTTCGGCTTCGCCTCGCAATGACGCCCATTTCGCTCATGCAATAAGCGAGTTACGCGCTCCCGGACGAATTGCGTAGGGGCGGTCCGCAAACCGCCCCTACATACAAATCTGTATGGACGCTAAAAAATCTCTTTTCGAGCGGGTGGGGGGGCGCGCGGTGTTGGCACGGGTGCACAAGGCGTTTTACGACAAATTATACGCCCATCCCGTCCTCAAACAGTTTTTCGCGCACAAGGACCAAAAGGAAATCGAGGCCCAGCAGACCGATTTCATGACCTCCAACATGGGCGGCGGCAAAATCTTCACCGGCAAAACGCCGGAGACCTGCCATCAACATCTGTTCGTCACGCGGGAATGGCTCGACTTGCGGAACGCCTTGCTGGAGGAAAGTCTCAGGGAATGCGGCATCCCCGAGGACCTGGCCGGTAAATGGATGGACATCCAAAAGGCCTTCGAAAGGGCGGTGGTGAAGAAGGACGTCGGCGAGTGTAAAAAACGGTTCGCGACCGACGAAATCATCGTCGCGAAAACGCCAGCGTGACGCTGGACCCAACGCGGCGATCCGGATTTTCCGGATTGTTTCCCGCTTCGCAAGCTCGCGGTCGCAATGACGCCCATTTCGCTCATGCAATAAGCGAGTTACGCGCTCCTGGACGAATTGTGTAGGGGCGGTTCGCGGACCGCCCCTACGTCATCGGCGTTTACAAATCCCCCCTCCCCCCTTTACACGGGGGAGCAATCCCATCCTTTCGCTCATGCACTCTGCGGGTTAGGTCCCCGGCGGCGCGCCGGGGGCCGACGACGCCTCCCGCTGACGCGGAGGCGGGAGGCCAGCCGGTCAGAACTGTTTCAGGAAACGCAGGTCGTTCTCGAAGAACAGGCGGATGTCGTTGATGCCGTACTTGAGCATGGCGACCCGCTCGATCCCCAACCCGAATGCCAGGCCGGTCCACTTTTCCGGATCGTAATTCACGGACCGGAATACGGCGGGATCGACCATCCCGGCGCCGAGTATTTCCAGCCATCCGGTGTTGGAGCACACCCGGCACCCCTTCCCCAGACACATCACGCATTGGATGTCCACTTCCGCGCTGGGACAGGTGAACGGAAAGAAACTCGGGCGGAACCGCAGTTTGGTCCGCTCGCCGAATACCCGATGGACGAAGACGTCCATGATCCCCTTGAGGTTGCCGAAGGAGACGTTCTCGTCCACCATCAACCCCTCGATCTGGTGGAACATGGGCGTGTGGGTCACGTCGGAATCGTGCCGGTACACCTTTCCCGGAGCGATGATCCGCAAAGGCGGCTGGCGCCGTTCCATGACGTGGATCTGCACGGGGGAGGTGTGGGTGCGCAGGACCACGTCCTCCTCGACGTAAAACGTGTCCTGCATGTCGCGGGCGGGGTGGTCCTTGGGGATGTTCAAGGCCTCGAAATTGTAATAATCGGTCTCGATTTCCGGCCCTTCCTCCACGCCGAACCCGAGACCGTAAAATACGGAGACGATTTCCTCCATCACCTGGGCGACCGGATGCAGGGAGCCGGCGGTTTCTTTTTTGCCGGGCAGGCTGACGTCGAAGAATTCCTTCCCCCCCGCCGCGTCGGATTTTGCCTCGAGGACGCGCGTTTTTTCCTCCAGCGCGGTTTCCACGTGGGTTTTGAGATCGTTGATGCGCTTGCCGACGGCGGGTTTTGCGTCGGCGGAAACGTCGCGCAATTCTTTAAGGAACTGGGAAACGCATCCCTTTTTTCCCAAATAGTCGACGCGCAAGCGGTTGAGTTGATCGAGGGTGGAAACCGCCGCCATACTGGCGTCGAAAGCGGCCCAGCGTTGTTTTATCGTTTCGATCATGGAAGGAAGGAATTGGGGAGGCGCCGCCGGGATGCCCCCGGAGGCAACGCCCTCGCGCTTGCGCCGAGGCGACGTTGAGTCCAGCGTCACGCCGGCCCCGCCGCCGTAGCCAGTTTTGCCCGGGCGGTTTCGGTCAGGGACTTGAAATTTTCCTCGTTGTGAATGGCCATTTCGGACAACATTTTGCGGTTCAGCTCGATGTTGGCCAGTTTCAGGCCGTGCATGAACTTGCTGTAGGTCAATCCGTAAGGGCGGACGGCCGCGTTGATCCGGGCGATCCAAAGACCGCGGAAATCCCGTTTGCGGACTCTCCGGTCGCGGTAGGCATAGCGCAGGGCTTTTTCCACCGCTTCCTTGGCTTTTTGGAACTGCCGGCTCCGGGATCCCCGGAACCCTTCGGCCATGCCTATGATCTTTTTTCTTCTGCGTCTTGAAATGGTCCCGCTGACTGCTCGTGGCATGTTTTTTCTCCTATTCTCCTATCAATACGGCATCAACGCCTTGATGCGCTTGGTGTCGCCCGGCGACGCGATGCCGGCCTTCCGCAGGTTTCTTTTTCTTTTCGCGGTCTTGTTTGTCAAAATGTGGCTCGTGAACGCGCGATGGCGCCTGATTTTTCCCGTGCCGGTTTTCCGGAAGCGTTTGGCCGCTCCCTTGTTCGTTTTCATTTTAGGCATAAAAATTCCTCTGGGTCCGCTCCATAGTTCGCGATGGGCATAAGCGGGCGATTCTACCTTATTTGCGCGCCCAAGTAAAAATTAATTTTCGGTCATTTCTTGTTTCGCGGGGGTCTTCTTTTTGCCTTTGGGGGCCAGCACCATGACCAGCGCCCGGCCTTCCTGTTTCGGGGTCTGCTCGATCGTCCCGTATTCCTCGGTGGCCTCGACAATGCGCTGGAGGACTTTCTCCCCGTGCTCGCGGTGGAGAATTTCCCGCCCCTTGAAAAAAATCTGCACCTTGGCCTTGTCTCCCGCCTCGAGGAACCTCTGCACGTGCTTGATTTTGAATTCAAAGTCGTGCTGGTCGGTGTTGGGCCGGAACTTGACTTCCTTGACGTGCACCACCTTCTGGTTTTTCCTGGCCTCGTGTTCCCGCTTGCTCTGCTTGTACTTGAATTTGCCGTAATCCATGATCCGGCAAACGGGAGGGTTCGCGGTGGGCGCCACTTCCACCAAATCCAGGTTGGTTTCTTGCGCCAGGGACAGAGCCTGGTAAATGGGAAACACTCCAAGAGGCTCCCCATTGGCTCCGATGACGTTGACTTCCTTGACTCGGATCATGTTGTTGATTCTTTGTTTTTTTATATTCCTGTCCTCCTAAAGTAAGGTTTTCTTGCTCGCGGCGGCGCGACGGTCCGGATTTTCTGGATTGCTTCGCTACGCTCGCAATGACGGCTTTTCGCCATGCCCTTGTGAAATCCCCCCGGCCCCCTTTACAAGGG
>JACRGP010000102.1 GCA_016217765.1 Nitrospinota bacterium
TCCGCGCGGCAGGCTGGCCACTTCCATGCGCTTTTTCTCCTCCTCCAAACGGCGTTTTTCCTCCTCCAGTTTTTTCCGCTCCTCGGCCAGTTGTTTCTCCTCGGTCAGTTTTTTCCGCTCCGCTTCTATTTGCGCGCGTTCCGCTTCCAGCTTGTGCCGCTCCTGAAGGAGGTCGGCCTGCCCGGCGTCCGGTGTCAAGCTCGCCGTCCTCAGCGGAAACACGAAGTCGCCCTTGTCCAGCCGGGGATCGCGGATCTTCCCGTACTGCGGGTGCTGGGCGTTCCTGGAATAATTCACCACCGTCTTGTGTAGAAACTCGCCCAACTCCGCCCCCGTCACGTAGCCGTCCTTGTCCGTGTCCGCGTCGCCCTCCAGCGCCGCCACGAACTGTTCCCGGAACACGCTCTGGTCCGGGACCGTCTCGTCCGCGCTTCCCGCCGTGATGAACTGCCGGATGGGCTTGCTGGTCTTGTGACCGATGTTTTCCGGTATCGCCCGGCCCACGTCGAACAGCGATCCCGAAAAACAACTGTCGAACAGGAACAGGGCGTGTTTCGCCTGGATCCGCTTGGCGTACACCTCCATCATCTGCATGTCCACCGCCTTCGCCAGGAAACCCTTCCGGTCGCGGTTCGGGTTCGGGGCGTCCGCCGGCACGATGTACCCCATCTCGCCGCCGAGCAGTTTCAGCGTGTGGCCGTGCCCCGCGTAATAAACGAGGACCCGGTCGTTCTCGCCCTGCCCGTATTGAATGATGAAATCGTTGAAGGCTTTCTCCATCCGTTCGCGGGTGGGGTCCTCCGCGAGGACCACGTGAAAGCCGTTGTTCTCCAAAACCTTTTTGACCGAGCGGACGTCTTCCTTGACCCCGCGCAACTCGGGCCAGCCGCCGGTGTACGCGCTCACTCCGATCAACAGGGCGTGGCTTTCCTTGTACAGCAACACCTTGTTGCCGCTCTTGTCCTTGACCGGCACGGGGACGATGCTTCGCTCGGCGGACCGCGCCGGGACGGCAAAAACGAGTAAAAACGCCAGGGAGACCGTCAACGCAAAAAACGATTTGCCGTTTTTCATACTGGAAGCCTCCCATCGTTTCGTCGGCGAATAAAAGGGATGTGTCTCAATTATATATCCATTATGGGCAAAACGGAAAAATAACCCGGCGGAGCGCCCACTCGCCGTGGGGGGCAACTGGCTTGGCTTCGATTGCCCTCGACGCGTATTATTTGCCATCCGGGCCGAGCAAGTTGGATCAAGCGGCACGCTGGGGCGAAGAACCTTTTGAAAAAGGACGGCAAAAAATGATATTCTCCATGGTCTAACTCAATAGAACTCTTTGGCGGCTCACAAGGAATGAACGACGATCAGCGTTTCATCGACAACGGGGACGGCGCCGTAACGGATCGCAAGTCGGGGTTGATGTGGACCAAGACCGACACCATGAACGACATGGAAAAATGGGTCAATTACATGGAGTGCTTGGATTACGTGCGGGGCCTGAACGAAAAAAAGTTCGCCGGTTACGACGATTGGCGTCTGCCCACCCGCGACGAACTGTCCACCCTTTATGACGAGTGTTGTTCCCAGAAAGACAAGTTCGGGAAGACGATCCGCATCAGCGAATGTTTCGCGCCGGGAGGAGGGTTCTCCATGGTCGCGCAACTGGTCAGCGGACGGCCCCGGACGTGGGTCTTCAATCTCCGCGACGGGCAATATTCCCAGCCCGAGGGATTGTGGACGATTTCCGAATCCGCCAGGGCGGTCCGCGCCGTCAAAAGAGACGAGTCCCCAGACTAACTCATCGGGAGGATTTTGATATGGATGAAATTTACAGCCCGCCTGGTAATATTGTCCAGAAGGCTTGGATTAAAAGCATGGACCAATACCGGGAAATGTACGCCAGATCCATCACCGATCCCGATGGGTTTTGGGCGGAGCAGGCGGAACGATTTGTCTGGTCTAAAAAGTGGGACAAGGTCCGGGCGTTCAATTACGACGTCGGAAGAGGCAGGGTTTTTATCGAGTGGTTCAAAGGCGGCAAGACCAACATCACCGTGAATTGCCTGGACCGGCATATTCCGGACCGCGGCGACCAGGCGTCCATCGTCTGGGAAGGCAACGACCCTGGAGAAAGCTTGACCCTCACCTACCGGCAGTTGCTGTCCAGAGTCTGTCAATTCGCCAACGTGCTCAAGAAGCACGGGGTGAAAAAGGGCGATCGCGTTTCCATTTACCTGCCCATGATCCCGGAATTGGCGATCGCCATGCTGGCCTGCGCCCGGATCGGCGCGGTGCATTCCATCGTCTTCGGCGGGTTCTCCGCCGGTTCCCTGGCGGACCGGATCGTCGATTCGTCCTGCTCCTTCCTGGTGACCGCCGACGGTTCCTTCCGCGGCGAGAAACCCGTTCCCTTGAAAAACAGCGCCGACGAGGCGATGACGCTGAGCCGGAAATCGGGAGTCGAGATCAAGTCCTGTTTCGTAGTCCGGCGCGTCGGTCCCAGAATCCCGGTCCACATGAAGGAGGGCAGGGATTACTGGTGGCACGAGGAACTGGCATCGGCGCCGGAAACATGCGAACCGGAACCCATGGACGCCGAAGACCCCCTGTTCGTCCTCTACACCTCGGGCTCGACGGGAAAACCGAAGGGCGCGCAACACAACGTCGGCGGATACATGGTGTTT
The DNA here is from genome assembly GCA_016217765.1 of Nitrospinota bacterium. Taxonomy (GTDB): domain Bacteria; phylum Nitrospinota; class Nitrospinia; order Nitrospinales; family JACRGP01; genus JACRGP01. Next base: position 2,685 of record JACRGP010000102.1, read on the forward strand.
ACCGCCCTCACCCATAAACACATATTCGATTATCACGACGGCGACGTCTGGTGGTGCACGGCGGACATCGGCTGGGTGACGGGCCACTCCTATATCGTCTACGGGCCCCTGGCCAACGGCGCGATCTCCATCATGTTCGAGGGCGTTCCCACGTATCCCGACGCGGGACGGTTCTGGGCGGTTTGCGACAAATACAAGGTGACGCAGTTCTATACCGCCCCCACCGCCATCCGCGCCTTGATGTCGTACGGCGAGGAGATACCCGCGCGCCATGACCTGTCGTCTCTGCGGATCCTGGGCTCGGTGGGCGAGCCGATCAACCCCGAGGCCTGGCGCTGGTACCATAAAAACATCGGCCGGGGACGATGCCCCATCGTCGATACCTGGTGGCAGACCGAGACGGGAGGCATTCTCATCACTCCGCTTCCGGGATGCACGCCGCTCAAACCCGGGTCGGCCACGTTGCCGTTCTTCGGCGTCCGCCCGGCGGTGATCGACGCGGAGTCGGGGAAGGTCCTGGACGGCAACGACGTTTCCGGGGTATTGGCGATAGCCGAACCCTGGCCCGGCCAAAGTCGCACCGTGTACGGCGACCACGCGCGGTTCGAGGAAACTTATTTCAAGATGTATCCGGGATACTATTTCACGGGCGACGGTTGCCGGCGCGACGCGGACGGGTATTACTGGATCACCGGGCGCGTGGACGACGTCATCAACGTTGCCGGGCACCGCATCGGCACGGCGGAAGTGGAGTCGGCCCTCGTCCTCCACGAAAAAGTCGCCGAGGCCGCCGTCGTCGGGTACCCGCACGAAGTGAAAGGGCAGGGGATATATGCGTTCGTGACCTTGATGGCGGGCATCCCCTATGCCGACGAGCTGAAAAAGGAGTTGAAGGACCACGTGCGCAAGGAAATCGGCCCCATCGCGACGCCGGACGTCATCCATTGGGCTCCGGCGTTGCCCAAAACGCGGTCGGGCAAAATCATGCGCCGGATCTTGCGCAAAATCGCCGCCAACGAAGCGGACCAACTGGGCGATATCTCAACCCTCGCCGATCCCTCGGTGGTCGAGACCTTGAAAGCGACTTACAAAAAATGAAATTGATTCAAGAAAGGCGGGAAAAAGACTGTCCAAATGAATACGGGTGGGATCATGGAGTGAACGGTTAGCGTTCGCCTCCACGACTTTTCGCTCTCTCAGCGAAAAAAGAAAGGCGCCCCTTCCTCCCCAAATACGTTGAGCGTCTATATTCGAAATTTAATTGGCAATCGGCTTTGTGTAAGTTTATTTATATCAATTAGTTGGCGATTTGTCAACGATAATCTTTAATATTTTTTGCCTTTTTGGGTCAACGCGCGGGCAGTTTGAAGGTGACCCAAAGGGTTCCCGCCAGCGTGGGAGCGGCGTCCGTCAGGCCAAAACGAGTTCCCATCCGCGCGTCAAAAAGCCCGAAGTCCACGATCAAACCGGGGTCAAGGGATGCCTGGACCGGCTCGAACGCGGTTTGTTTGGCGAAAAACTCCAATCCCGGGCGCAACCTGCCGAAATATGCCTCCATTATCGCTCCGCTCATCCAGCCCGATTCCCTTTCAACGGGCCCGTTATCCGTGAAGCCTCCGGCGTTGACATGCAGGCGCAAATTGTCTTTTGGGACCGTCAATAAGACCGATCCCTCCATTCCCGGACCGCCGTGTTCCTTGACGGGAAGGTGAGCGAGCGTTTCGATCCCCGCGCTCCAAGGGCCGACCAGGGGAATCCATTTGAAACCCACATTCGCTTTTCCCATCTGTTTCAAGTCGGGACGGTTTTCGAATTCGGTTACGATTTCCAGATGATGGGGAATGCCCAGATTAAACCGGTAAAGTGGACTCGCGTAAGCGTTCTCTTTCTTGTCCCGTTCCAGGTCGAAAAATCCTATCCTGTTTTCCAGCGTCCAAGGCTCGGCGGTGTCGGCGTCAGTGGATTTGTAAGGAGGAAACGCCATGGCCTGCATTCCGGAAGATGCGAGGAACAAAACGGCAAGCCATGCGATTAAGAAGCGTTTGCAGGATCGGGATAATCCGGATGCATTGACGCCGGTATTATCCATGGGGACCTGTCAGAGCGTGGACTGGGCCAAGACATAGATCATGCCGGCCATGCCGCAAGAGCCGATCAGGGGGATGATCCCGGCTTTGTAGCGGAACAGCGCGACCAGCCCGGCGGCGCCGATCGCCGCCGCGAACCATTCGAACTTTCCGGAAAAACCCCCGGGCCATAACACGTGGTAGGCGAAGAACGTCGCCAGGTTGAGGATGACGCCGACGACCGCGGCGGTGATGCCGGTCAACGGCGCGGTGAACTTGACGTCGCCGTGAGTGGATTCGATCAGCGGCCCGCCGATCAGAATAAACAAGAACGAGGGCAGAAAAGTGAAGTAGGTGGCGACCGTCGCGCCTAACGCGCCCGCGGTAAATAACGCCTCGGGGCCGAAAATCTGTTTGACCCAACCGCCGACGAAACCGACAAACGCCACGACCATGATGAGCGGGCCGGGCGTGGTTTCGCCCAGCGCCAGGCCGTCGATCATTTGCCCTGGGGTCAGCCATTGATGATGTTCCACCGCGCCTTGGTAGACGTAGGGAAGGACGGCATAGGCGCCGCCGAAGGTCAGCAGAGCGGCCTTGGTGAAAAACCGTCCCATTTGGGCAAGCGTCCCGTTCCACCCGAGACTCGCGGCGCACAGCCCGATGACCCCGCTCCAGAGGACGAATCCCGTCGCGGCCAGACGGGCGATTCGGCTCCACTGGAACGAGGCGTGTTCCGGCGACGGAGTGGCGTCGTCGATCAGCGCGGGTCCGAAACTTTTGCCGGCGGTTTGATGGCCGCCGCCCACCTTGAATGTTTCAGGAGAGAATTGCCCCCCCGCGTAGCCGATCAGACCCGCCCCCAGCACGAGGTAAGGGAAGGGGACGTCGAACGCGAATATCGCCAGGAACGCGGCCGCCGACAGCGACCATAAATAGGGGTTTTTCAGCGCGCGCGACCCGATCCGGCAGGCGGCGAAAACCACGATGGCCGTGACTGCGGGTTTGATCCCGTAAAATATCCCCGCGACGGCGGGGACCTGGCCGAAGGCCATATAAACCCAGGACAGGAAAATCAGGATGGCCAGCGACGGCAGGACGAACAACGCCCCCGCCGCGATCCCGCCCCAGGTGCCGTGTAACAGCCAGCCAATGTAGGTGGCGAGCTGTTGCGCTTCCGGGCCGGGCAAGACCATGCAGTAGTTGAGCGCGTGCAGAAAGCGTTTTTCGGAGATCCAGCGCCGCCGCTCCACGAGTTCCTGGTGCATGATGGCGATCTGCCCCGCCGGACCGCCGAAACTGATAAACCCCAGTTTCAGCCAGTAACGCAAGGCTTCGCCAAACTTGATTGACGATGGAGAAACGGCGCGGTCCGTTGGCGCGGCGGATTTGTTCATACGTCAACCGGGATATTTTCCGGCGGGGCGGACCGCCGTTTCGGTCCGCGCTCCGCTTTTGTTTCCGAAAAGGCCGCGTAAAAAAGGTCAAACGTCCTCATGGCTTCCGCCAGGAAATCGTCGTCGCCGGGAAATTTCATCTGGGTTCCGGACATCATCGTTTCCAGTCCGGAAGCCTCCGGGACCGGTACGCCGCCCACGTCCAGATAGTGCGTCAAGGCGGCCAGCCGGGACAACCCGCGATCTTCCTCCAGGCCGAAACTCGCCAGCAGTACCTCGAAAGTGATTTGCCCTCCGACATGGGTGAACTCCGCGCCGTCGAAATCGAAACCGACGGCATGGGCCGGGCAGTCGGACGGTTTCTCCAACCATGCGAAACGGGCCTGCGGATCGATGAAGCGCTGGATCAGCCAGGCGCTGGCCAGACGGTCGATCCAGGGGCGTTTGCGCGTCGCCCAGACGCGCCCCTGGTAATCTTCGCGGCGCAGACGTTCGATTTTGCCGGGAACCGGGCGCGGTTCGTCCGGCGAGATTAGGGACAACGCCTCGCTGTCCAGCCGCTCCAGGGTTTTTACCGTTTGCTCCCGGGCCGGGCCGGGGAAATAATCGATGCCCGAAATGGCTTCAAAATTCCGCCGCAACGTTTTCAGGGAGCGTCGCAGTTCGACGGCCTGCAAATTGCCCATCGACGATTGAAAACGGTCCATTTCCTTCGTCAATTCCAAATAGTCGGGGGTTCGGTCGAGCATGGCGACGAATTCCCCGGCCTGTTTTTTCCCAGTAGGGGCAACCGGTAGCAGACGGGCGTGGCCGTTGGCTTGAATGGTTTCCTCCGCCAGTTTTTCAAACGAGTTTCGGGTCTCGGCCCTGTCCGGCAATAGATAAACTCCGTTCCGCAAAGCGGCGCACCCCAGATTTTTGAGCGCTCTCCAAATGCGCATGCGCGGCGTGGCATTCTCCGTGGGCAAACTAATCACCAAAACCAACCAGGAGTATTTGCTTGACAGATTCATATGTAGAGTATTCTACATTAATGTTATAATATTTGCACTATAATAAGGAAGGTAGACTGGAGAAAACCATGAAATGGGTCACCCGCGAACGCCCCAAAATCGACCGTATCGCCTGTCCCTGGCTGATCAAGCGGTTCATCGATCCGGAGGCGGAATTCCTCTATGTGCCCCCCGCCGACGTTTTAAAAGTAGCCAGGGAACAAAACGCAATCCCGTACGACATCCCTGGGGTGGAACTGTCGCACAACGGCCCCGAATGCAGTTTCGATGCTTTTCTGAAAAAATACGAATTGCGGGACAAGGCCCTTCACGGGCTTGCGGAAATCGCGCGGGCCGCCGACACGGATACTCTCAAGAATTCTCCCGAGGCGTCAGGACTGCTGGCCATCACCCTCGGCCTGTCCGCGAATTTTCCCGACGACCATGAAATGCTGAAAATCGGGATGATGATATACGACGCGCTTTATACCTGGCGCCAGTCCCTTACCGGAGAAAAGCACGGCTGGTACCCTGAA
>JACRGP010000005.1 GCA_016217765.1 Nitrospinota bacterium
CCATTGTATCATTTGAATTTTCTCCGCCTTGTCAATATTCCTTCGGCGCTGTATCCTAAGGCCAGCGGGGAGAAGCGGCCTCGACGCCATGTTGCCGACAACGCCAAGATGAAGTTGGAACAAGGAAAGATTAATGTCAAAAAACAAAAGACCGACGGCTAAAATCATCGACAAGATGGTGGCCCGGATTGTCAAGCGGTTCCACCCGGAGCGGATCATCCTCTTCGGCTCGTATGCGCGGGGGGACGCCGGTTCGGACAGCGACGTGGACCTCCTGGTCGTCATGCCAGTCGAGGGGTCGAAGCGAGAACAAGCCGTCAAGATTCGAGTCGAGCTCCATGACTTGCGTGTGTCAAAAGATATCATTGTATCCACGCCGGAAGAATTTGCCTGGCGAAAGGAAGTGGTTGGGACAATCGAGTATCCCGCGGTTCACGAAGGGAAAGTGCTTTATGCCAAAGCGTGACGAGATTCACGCCGTGACCGCCGAATGGGTGAAGAAGGCGGAAAACGATTTGACCGCGGCCTCTCACACCTTGACGCTTGGCGAAAAGTGTCCAACCGATACAGTCTGCTTCCATGTTCAGCAGAGTGTCGAAAAGTATCTTAAGGCGGTTTTGGTCCTCGAAGAAATCCCTTTTCCCAAAACCCACGACATCGAGGAGATCGTTTTGCTTTTGCCTCTTCCATTACGCCCCACCCTGACCAAAGATGAGCAGGGTTTTTTGACCGAGTATGCAACCGGCCCCCGTTACCCCGGCTGGGGCGAGGTCTCGCTGACCGAGGCACGGCGGGCGGTTGCGCTTGCCCGGCGCGTCAGGAAGGAAATTCGCGCTAAATTACCTAATCAAGTTTTGCGGAGAAGGAGCGTCAAGGAGGAGTAAATATGGCGCGACCTGGCCCAAAAGTCTTCCCACCGCGGAGCGTCTGTCGATCATCGACAGCGACCATACGCTTTTCTGTCCCGCTACGCATCCGTTAACGCCGCCGACGGGGGCTTGTGAAGATCTGCCTGACAGTCAATTCCTCTCCCTGGTCGCGCTTCAAGGGCGGCGGCCAGATCGCCGTGCATTGCCTGGCCTCGGCCCTGTCCGGGCGGGGGCACGAGGTGACGGTCATATACTCCAAAAGTCCCGGCGAGAAGGTCGTTCCGCCTCCGGTCCCTTACCGCATCGTCTGGGCGCGCCATTTTAACGTCGCCACGCTCAACCTGAACATTTTTTCCTTCGCCTGGGCGCTTTGGCGCCTGACGCGGAAGGAACGTTTCGACGCCATCCACGGCAACGCCGAGGAGGCCTTTTTTTTCGCCCGCATCGCGTCGGCGCGCGGGGCGGCGTTTTTTTTCACCTCCCATTCCCCCTGCATCCCCGCGACCGGCATGCTGGGCGGACTGCGGCGGCCCGTCCATTTCCTGAAGAACCTGAACTTTTATCTTCTGCGCGCCGCCGCCAAGGGGGCCCGCCGAATCGTGGTCTTCAGCCGGTTCTCCAAGAGCCTGGTCGTCGACGGTTTGGGAAAAGACTGGGAGGGCCGGGTGTCCGTCGTCCATCCCGGCGTCGATCCCAGTTGGTTCGAGGCGAAACGCGAACCCGCGTCCCGGCCCGAACTGCTCTTCTGGGGACGGTTGGAGGAGGAGAAAGGCGTCGTCGAGCTTCTGCGCGCTCTGCGCTACGTCGCGGCGCAAATCCCGGACGTCCGCCTCACCCTCGTCGGCGAAGGCAACGCCGCTGAAAAGTGCAAACGGCTGGCGCGCGAACTGGATATCGCCGACAAGGCGGTTTTCGCGGGCTGGCAGGATGTCCCTGAGATCCAGGAGTTGGCGGGCATGAGCCGGGCCGGGATTTTCCCCTCCCGGGTCGAGAGTTTTGGGCTCGCCGTGGCCGAGGCCATGGCGGCGGGTCTGCCGGCGATCGCCACCCGGGCGGGCGCCTTGCCCGAGATTGTCGACGACGGCGTCACGGGGACCCTGACGCCGGTGGGAGACGTGACCGCGCTGGCGCAGGCCATTGTCGCCGCGTTGGACAACCCGGCCGAATGCCGGCGGATGGCCGACCGGGGCCGGGAGATCATGCGCGAAAAATGCTCTTGGGATGCAACCGCCAAAACCATCGCGGGCCTATACGAAAAAGAAATAACGGGGAAATACCAATGAGTCCAAAATAGCATGGACGGCGTTCATGTCGTTTTTCGAGCTTTATTCCGTATCCTGGGGTAAATCCATGGATCGTCACGACGCCAGAGTCCCCCTTTAGCAAAGGGGGATTCAGGGGGATTTGGAGTGAAGGCCGCTTGTAAAATCCCCCCAGCCCCCCTTTTCCAAAGGGGGGAAAATGGACTCGCTCATGAGCCACGCATGTCCGCTCTATATTCTGGACTCCCCTATAACGCGGGAACGGTCGAGGTTTCAGGGCGGGGGCGCCGCCGGTATTCTCAGGAGTTTGCTTCTCCCCTGGAAACGACCTTGTTCCTTCCGGTCCTTTTGGCCGCGTACAAGCGGTCGTCCGCCTGTTTGAGACAATGGTCCACGTTCGGGCAATCGCCGAAGTAGAGGGCGACGCCAAAACTCATGGTGATCGGGATTTTTTGCCGGTTGTACATAAAGTCCTCGGATTCGAATTTGGAGCGCACTTTTTCGGCAAGGGTTTCCGCGCCCTTCAAATCGGTTTCGGGCAGTAGGATAAGGAATTCCTCCCCGCCCCAACGGAAGACCAGGTCCTGCTTGCGCAGGGTCGTTTTCATGAGGTCGGCGGCTTGTTTGAGCGCCTGGTCCCCGGCGTCGTGGCCGTGGGTGTCGTTGATTTTCTTGAAATGGTCGATGTCGCCGATGACCAAGCCGAAGGGCTTGCCGTGGCGTTCGAACCGTTTTGTTTCATAAACGATTTTTTCCTCGAAATCCCGGCGGTTGGGAAGGCCGGTCAGCGGGTCCGTCCGGGCCGCCTCCTCCAGACGTTTTTTCAAGTCCAGGAGTTCCGAGATCA
>JACRGP010000103.1 GCA_016217765.1 Nitrospinota bacterium
GCCGAGTTGGAGAGGAAATTGAAACTTATCCGAGGCCCACACAGTGGAAATGGCTTGTGCTTTGTTCATACCGCCGCGACTGGTTTTCAACTCATAGGCGGCGCGGGCGATCGTTCCAGTACCGCAACAGGGATCAATCACATGATCTTTCCGATCCTCGATCGCAAGGTTGACCAGCAACCTTGCGAGTTCCATGGGCGTGGCATATTGCCCGGCTACTTTTCGTCTCGCGCTATCTAGAGCGCTTTCCATGACCTTGTGTAAGGCTTCCTGCGGGAGCTCGTCGAGCTTAAGCTCGGTCAGGAAGCGATTAAGCTGACATAGGCCAATCCATGCTTCTCTGCCGATCCTATCGGCGGCAATCTCAGGCTCGAAGACCTGCATGAAATCGCATTTGTCTGAGATCTCATTAAAAATCTCGGTTGCCTCCTCAATCGAGTGTCGCCGGTCGATCTTCTCAACCTTGCGAGCGGCTGTGTGGAACTTCTTGAGATAGTGGCAGAAGAGAAATCGGTTGAGCCAGTTGGTCAATGCCACTTTCGCGAAAATCTGAAAATCGACCCCTTCACCAAGCTTTTTACCGTACTCTCCTGCGTTCTGGCACCACCAATCCAGGATAGATGCGTCTACAGTTCCCGACTTTTGTCCGGCCTTCTGAATGGCCGTAGCCGCCACGCCCCAATATTCGTTGATAAATCCGGCAATAAAACCATCGTCTAGAATGTCTTGCGGCACAGAAGATTTGAGGCGTCCCTTCTCGAAAAAGTCATTCAGCGTATCGATGATTTCCTCAAGAAGACTAGTCCATTTGCTTTCCATGGACTTTACGCCCGATCGAACGCGAATACCTAGAGGCCCCCATTTTTTAATGATGGAAAAATCCTCGCCATCCTGTTCACGCGCGTATAGAATCGCTTCATTGACATTCCAAAGAAGGAAGCTGTTAACGCGAAGCCGATTGGCCTTCTCGATGGCATTTTTCTTAAGGTCTGAATCGTCGATCGGAGTATCTGGTAGCTTCAATTCCCAGCCTTGTCTCACACGAACGCCCTGCTCGTCACCGTAAAGCAACACGTCTGGGTAAAGGCTTTTATCGCTTTTCTGGACCCTAAGGGTGCTTTCGCCTCCTGCTCTAACTATGGGGCGAGTTCTGTTTTTGCAATAGCTGTTAATGCGGCTAATCAGATCGATTGCCCACGCTCTTTCGTTATAAGAAAGGGCGCTCATCGGCATACCACATTAGGCTTTGCGCCATATGCACATAAACGGTCCACTATGACTTTGATGTAATCTGTCTTCTCTTTCTTGAAAAGATGAACTTCCTTGTTCTTCTCGATTCCACAGAAGCTTCTCCCCTCCAAATATGCGGCGACCAGAAAGCTTCCACTACCGCAAGCGTTGTCCAAGACGATATCTCCCGGCTTGGTGAAAGTTCTAATAAGATACCGCCCTAAATCAACGGGCTTCTGTGTAGGATGCCAAACCGTCCCTCCGGGCTCGCTTTCAGCGGTTTTGAAATAAATCACGTCTGTAGGATATCGTCCGCCATTACTCTTGACGCGGCAGGGTTGAAAATCTCCGTAGCTACCAGAGAATTGGTCTTTCCTGACACCCTTGTCATACGGCTCGCCAGGTTGCATTTGCGGATTGTAAGGCGGTTGTTTACGGTAGAAAACACAAATATCTTCATGCTTTCTGAGGGGTTGGCGTTTTACATTCAAGAAGTTTGTGGGTTTCGACTTTTCCCAAACAATCTTATATTTAAACCAGCTTTCATTCGATAGGATGAGCTTGGCCGTGAAGACACCCTGAGCCGTGAGAACAACCAGTCCATTAGGTTTAAGTATTCTTTTATACTGAATCCATAACTTATCAAGATTTATGACGGAATCCCATTTGTTCTGCGTTGTGCCATAGGGCAAATCACAGAGGACCATATTGATAGAATGGTCTGGAATAATGCCCATAATGTCAAGACAATCGCCTTGAAACACGGTGTTCGCGAACTCGAAAGCCTTCTGTTTATCGTCTGAGATTTGGCGGGCGGGCCGGTTCCGGGAATGTCGGTGGAAATCCATAGCTTCGCCAAACTTCGGGTTTTCCCCAGGCATTTCGAACAACGGTAATTGCGCCGGACTGTTACCATTTTGTTGTTTGCTGGTTTTTATAATGGTTTTCGGCTCAATTTCCTCGTGGACACAAGAAACCGTGGACGCATCGAAACTTGCGTACTCGGCCTTGTCTGGCCAATTCGACATCTGATCGAGATAGGATTTGTTTTGATATGCCTTCTTCCCCGACAGCCTATTAGTGGCTGAGGCGACAAAGCCGAGAGGGGGAATTCTCTCCCGCTTCTTATCTTTATGTTTGTGCTGTACTGTGGACTTTTTAGCGGTCTTAGGCACGGTGGGTTTTGATAATTTATTTCGAGCCATTAAGCACACACTCCATGTTCAGGCAGGAAAAACAAACTTAGGGTGATTAAACTACATCGACAAAGAAGAAATCAACAAAAACAATCTGGTCAATTGACTAGAAGCGGTTTCATAAGTTGTTGCAGGTGATCAAACTGACACACTACCGAATTTTCGAACTGCTTGTCTGACATTGGCGATTTTGATATGATCCGGTTGCCAGGCGTCCTTTTCGCAGGACATCGGTCCTGAATAGCCCCCGCCGGTTTGCCATGATCGTTTCACGGCGCGCCCCTTCCCCAAGGTCCCGCAAATGAAACCCAAGAGAAGCGATGAACTGACCGAACGCGAAAAAGAAATCCTCCGCCCCTATGTCACCGACGTGGAGGCCAAGGTGTTCTCGCTAAGGGAACTCAACCCGGAAATCGTCGGCGCCGCCCTCGCCCGCTACAGCCGGGCCCCCACCGGCATCAAGGAAACCATCGTCCGCGAATTCCTCAACTCCGACGGCTCCCCCAACGACGTTAAAGGGACGGAGCTGATCGACCGCGTGGTGAACAAGTTCGGCGACGAGTCGGTGGCCGAGCTGGCGGTGGCCCCCTTGTGCATCGAGGACGCCTCGAACCTGATGACCAAGATCGTCGAGGATTGCCGGATCGGCGGCTCGCCCATCGAGGAATCCACCCGCTACGTGTTGTACGACGCCCGGAAGGACGGCGAGTGGCGGTATGTCCGGCCCGCGAACGTCATGGAGTCCGGCTTGGGGCAAAAATACGTCCAGACCATGGACTTCCTGTTCGAGACTTACGCCGCGATGGTGGAGCCGATGCAGGACCTGTTCCGCAAGCGTCTCCCCCAGAACGAGTTCAAGATCGAGGTGGAACGGCGGGGGACGGTCGTGAAGGCCGGCCTGGACGAACTGAGCGGCGACGACGAACGCAAGGCCCATCGGCTGGCCTACAACTTCACGGTCCGGAGCGCCGCCTGCGACGTCCTCCGTTGCATCCTGCCCGCCTCCACCAAGGCCAACATGGGCCTGGTCGGGAACGGGCGTTTTTTTTCCGGCCTGATCTCCAAACTGCTGTCGCAGGATTTAAAAGAGGCCAACGCCCTGGGCGAGACGGTCCGGGAGACTCTTGGCCGCCAGATCCCGACCTTCATCAAACGCGCCGCCAGGGACCCCTACCTGTGCGAGAACAACCGTAACATGGCCCGGCTCTCCAGCGACCTCTTCAAGGGGGTGAAAGTGGAAAAGGCGGCGGAAGCCGTGCTCCTGGAAAACCGGGAGGAGGACTACGAGATCAACCTTCTGGCCGGCATGCTCTTCCCCTACGCGCAACATTCCACGCAACAGATCCGGGGCATCGCGCGCGCGCTCCCGCAAGAGAAACGCGACGAGATCTTCCGGACCTACGTGGGGGACCGCAAAAGCAAGCGCGACCGGCCGGGCCGGGCGTTCGAATACGGTTACCCAATCAACTTCGACATCGTCGCGGGGTTCGCCGAATACCGCGACCTGCAACGGCACCGCATGTTGACCCAGCAGAGACAGGACCTCGCCACGTTGCTGGGTTATTCCATCCCCGAGGAGGTGGAGGAAATCGGCAGGGGACAGGCCGTCCAGGAATGTTTCGGCAGGGCCGAGGACCTCCATGACGATTTGAAACGCAACGGCCTGGAGCGCGAAGCCCAATACGCCACCCTGTTCAACCACTTCATCCGCTGGAACTTCGGCATGAACCTCCGCGAGTTGGGGCATTTGACCGAGTTGCGGTCGCAGAAGGCCGGCCATCCCAAATACCGGCGCATCGCCCAGACCATGGCGAGGTTGTACCTCAAACGGTATCCCGGCATGAAGGCGGTTTTGCGGTTTGTCGACGAAAACGATTACGACCAAGGCATCGCGCGCGCCGAGCAGGAGGCCCGGACCGCGCGCAAAAGCCTGGCGACCGGCGTGTTCGACGACCTGGACTGAACGGCGCGCGGGGGGAAAGCCGTTGTCATATTAAAGCATCTATTTTATAATAAACGTCATGGCCAGGACGAAAGAATATGACCGGGAAAACGTATTGAGCAAGGCCATCGCCTTATTTTGGCGGAAAGGTTTCGACGCCACCTCGATGAGCGAACTGGTCGAGGCCACGGGCCTGAACAGCGCCAGCATGTACAAGGAATTCGGCAACAAGAACGGCCTGTTCGAGAGCGCGCTCGAGGATTACCGGAAAAAACGGCTGGTCCCCTTCATCCAGCCCCTGACGGACGAACCTAACATGAAGGGCATCGAGAAGTTTCTCGCGGCCGCCGCAAACAATGCCGAAAGCGCCGATTTCGCCGGTTGCCTGATGATGAACACGCTGTCCGAGAAGGGCTCGGTAAGCTCCGGGGCGGTCCAACGCGCGGAGAAGTTTTGCGTCAAACTGGAGGCGGTCCTCGAGAACGCCATCCGCGGGGCGCAGAGAGAGGGAAGCGTCCCGCCTAAAAAGGACCCCGCCGTACTGGCGAATTACATCGTCTGTTTCATCCAGGGTTTGGTCCTTTACGGACGCGTCGACGACCATAAACCCTATGTCGCGCGCATCCTCGACACGGTGAAAGCCTCTCTGCGGGCGTAAATTTTTTGCTTGCAAATAAAACGATCATTTTATAATAATAGGCCGAGCGTTCGTTCGCAAACCTTGAAAGGAGAACCAAATGGAACTATTCACGCAACACACGGAAGCGACCGCGCCCGAAGGCGCAAATGGGGTCCTGATCAAAATCAAGGAGCGCTACGGTTTTGTTCCCAACCTGGCCTCCTATGTGGCCGAATCGCCGCTGGTCCTGGGGGCGGTCCTGAACCTGTCGGAGACCTTCGACAAGACCTCGTTCACCGAGGTCGAGCGGCAAATCGTCCTGTTGACCGTCAGCATGTTGAACCGTTGCGATTATTGCAAGACCGCGCATACGGCCCTCTGCCGTCTGGCGGAGATCGACGACCGGACGCTTGAGGCCGCATTGGCGCTTGAGAAGTTGCCCGACGCGAAACTCAACGCCCTGCGCGATTTCGCCAAGGCCCTGGTCGAGGAAAAAGGCTGGGTTGACGGGGACAAGGTCCGGAAATTCCTGGCCGCGGGCTATTCGAAGGCGCAGGTATTCGAGGCGGCGCTGGGCGTCGCCTTGAAAACGCTGACCAACTACTGCAACCACCTGGCCGGAGCGCGGCCCAACCCCGAGTTCGTCGCGCTGGCGCGGGGCAACAAACAAGCGGTATAAAGCGGCCTAAACGTAGCCGCCCTTTGCGGGCGGCTACCGATTTCAACGCTTAGACCCGGAGGGCGTATCGTCATGAACAGGACCGTAAGACGGACAAAAAGCGCGCCCCATGGAGGATTTCAAGGATTTGCGCGCGAGACGTCCCAGTTTCTCTCGGAGTTGTCCAAAAACAACAACAAACCCTGGTTTGATAAGAACAAGGACCGTTTCAAGTCCTGCGTGGAACGGCCCGCGAACGATTTCGCGTCCGCCTTTTGCGAACGCCTGCGGTCGGCTTTTCCCGGCATGGAACGCGTCGCCGGAAAAATATTCAGGATTTATCGCGATACCCGGTTCAGCAAGGACAAATCGCCTTATAAAACGCATATCGGGATTCGCTTTGGCGAGGACGAAGCCAAGGGTTGCGCCGCGCCCTTTTTTTACGTCCAGGTCGAGGCGGACAGGTTGTGGCTGGTCACGGGCCAGAAAGAATTCGAAAAGGACGCGCTCGAGCGTTTCCGGAATTCCGTCCTCGACCCGGTCAGGGGCAGAGAGCTTGAGAAAATAACCGGGCGGCTTGAAAATGCGGGCCTGGCGCTCCAGGGAGAACAATACCAAAATGTTCCGCGCGGTCATGACGAAAATCATAAAAGGGCGGAGCTTCTCAAGCGCAAGGGGCTGTACGTCGAAACGGACCGGTCATCGCCGGAGGACCTGTACGGTCCGGGATTCGTGGATTTCTGTTTGCGGCAATTTGCGACGGGCAAGCCTCTCTACGATTGGTTGCGGTCCCTTTGAAACAAGCCGGCCGGCGTGAACGTTGGATCCAACGGGCCCGGCCCGGAAGACAAGGGAGATTTTTTTACCGTGATTTCATGGTAGAATGATTTGAAAAATCCTTCCAACCCAATCAGCGTCGTTTTTCAGCTAGATATTCAAGTTTCGACCATGGAAATTCCCAATAAAGCCGTTTCCGGCAAACCTATAGACGACCTTCCGTTCCCCGCGGAGTGGATCCATTCCAACCCGCGGCAAGTCGAGGAAATCCTGGGGCAATTGCCGGTCGCCGATCAGGCGCGCCATGCGCTGGGCCTGCGGGGCCGGGAACGCCTGGACATGCTGTTCTTGTCGCCCAGGGGGATCGAGACGGTCCGGGCCCTGCCTCCGGAGGAAATTTACCACATGGTCAAGGAGATGGGCGAGCAGGAGACGCTCCCGATCTTGTCCGTTATTTCCGAGGACCAGCTTCAATATATCTTCGACGTGGAGTGGTGGCTGGAAGACAAGTTCCTGCCGCAACGCGCGCTACACTGGCTGGCCCTCCTCGACCAGTGTTCCGACCCGCAGGCGCTCAACTGGTTTCTGACGGAAGAGTTCGAGCCGAAGGTCATGGTCCTGCAATCGCTGATCAAGGTTTGCAAGCGGGACGAAATGACCGACCGTTACGAGGGCACGGAGGACCTGCCCCATATCACCCTGGACGGCGTTTACGATATTTACTTCAAAGTCCCGGAAGCCCGTCCGGCGCTCGAAAAAACCCTCAAGCTGTTGCGGACCGATTGCGAGAAAGTCTACCTTTCCCTCATGGAAGCGGCCATCTGGTACCCCGTCACGCCCACGGTCGAGTCGGCCTACCGGTGGCGGGTTTCCCGCGCGGCGGAGAGGGGCATACCCGAATTCGAGGAAGCCGTCGCCATTTACAGCCGACTGGATCCCGAGGCTTTAAAAACCGGGACGCCCTCTCCGGAAGACTTTTCCGAAGGAGGGAAATATGCCGCCGCGCCCCGGTATCCCCTGGCCGACGCCGACGGCTCCGCGTTTTTCGGCCAATGCCTGGGCCTGATCGCCGACGCCGCGCGGACCGAGGCCATCCGCTGGGAACTCGTCTATCTGGCCAACAAGGTCATCGTGGCGGACCGCCGCGACCCCTCCACTCTGGAAACGCAAACGGAGGTCATGCGCAAGGTCCTGGGATACGTCAATATCGGGCTGGAAGCGGGGGCCGACGGCGATATCCACAAGGGCGAAAAACTTCTGGAGCGGGCCTGGATCCAGTCCCTGTTCCAGGCGGGCTACGGACAACTTCTGCATTTGAAATGGCAGGCCGAAACCCTCCTCAAGGACCATGGTCCGTTTTTGCGGCGGATTTTGACCGGACGGGAAAAAGAGGAACTGGCCGCCCTGGCGGACCGTTTTCCGCAAATTTCCGCCTCTTGGGACGATAAAGGAAATACCGGGATACGGGCAACTCGCCGGAGCGATAGCGGGAATCCCTCCGGCCCCCTTTACAAGGGGGAGAGCCCCCCCGCCTCCGCGCCGGGCAAACGCCCGGAGGTAACAGGCCATGCCCCAACCGTCCTCAATAACGCGCGTTCGCTGTCCGAGCCGAGCCCGTTGGATCCAACGTTCACGTTGGCGGGAGGCGGCATTGAGTCCGGCGTCACGCCGGGAGGCGAGTGGCGCGACCCGGCATCGCTCGCGGACATCCGCCGGGCGGAGAATTTCCTGCAACGGGCCCATTTCCTGACCCGGTTCCTCAAGATTTGCCTGGGCTTGAACGAGAACGCCCTCGAACGCGTTTCCGCGAAGCGGCTCTATCCGGAAAACAGGGACGACCTGGACTACGCCGCGTTCACGAGCGCCGCCCTGGCCCGCTACACCCTGTTCAAGGAAATTTCCTGCGAACCGTTGCCCGACGCGGCGGCCAAGACTTTCCTGGAGATCGTTTTCCTCCCCAACATCTTCCCGGGAGAAGAAAAGACCTGCAACCCGGAGCTCCTGCGCGCGTTCCAGGACAAACTCCTGCAAACGCCCCTGTCCTGGAACGACGAGGACAAGGCGAATTTGGAACGCCTGATTCAGCATGTCGCCGTGAACTTGCAAACCCAGTTCGGCGGCATCGATATTCGGAAACCGATCGATTGGCAATTCACCCGCGGTTTGCCGGTCGCCAAACCCGATCCGCGATAAATTTCCCGGTTTCGGGAAAAACCTTTATTTTTCTATTTTCAAAAAATCAAAATAATAGTAGTATTCAATCCGTTTTTCCCGGTCCCCATGGGCAATCGCGAAACTTTCGAAATATCGAGCATACCGTTGAGGTAATCACATGACGGAACCTACAAAACCAGGGAAAACGGGAAAAATCTCCCAACCCAGGGAAGAACCCGGATTGTTCGACACCATCGGTTCTTTTCCCGTCTGGATGTTGAGGATCATCGACTTCTTCACGCCCGCCTTTTTGATCAAGAGGCCGCCCCCGCCCCCGCAAAAGAAAAATCCCCAGTCTTGATCGGCGAATGAGAAAAATCCAGAGAGCGTTAATCAGCGTCTCCGACAAGACCCAGGTCGTTGAGTTTGCCCGGCAATTGGCGTCCATGGGCGTGGAGATCCTGTCCACGGGCGGGACCGCCGACTTGTTGAAGAACCAAGGCATCCCCGCGGTTTCGATTGCCGATTACACGGGGTTCCCCGAAATGATGGACGGACGGATCAAGACCCTGCATCCGAAAGTCCACGGCGGCATATTAGGCCGGCGCGACCTGGAATCTCACATGGCGGCCATGCGCGAACACGGCATCCGGCCGATCGACCTCGTGGCGATCAATTTATATCCCTTCGAGGCGACTGTGGCGAAACCCGGCTGTACCCTGGAGGACGCCGTGGAAAATATCGATATCGGCGGTCCCGCCATGGTCCGGTCGGCGGCCAAGAACTTCAACGACGTGGCCGTGGTGGTCCGCCCCCAGGACTATGAGCCGGTCCTCCGGGAGATGCGGGAGAACGGCGGCGCCCTGACCCGGCAAACCCGCTTCCGGCTGAGCCGCGACGCCTTCTCCATGACCGCGCGCTACGACGCGTCGATCGCGAAATACTTTTCGGAAAACCAAGGCGCGGAGTCGCGATTTCCCCCCTTCTTTCAACCGCCCTTCGAGAAAGTCCAGGAGCTTCGCTACGGCGAGAACCCGCATCAATCGGCGGCGTTTTACCGCGAGAGCCAGGTCCGGCCCTGGGACATCGTTTCGGCAAGGCAACTCCAGGGCAAGGAACTTTCCTATAACAATCTTCTCGACCTGAACTCGGCCTGGGAACTGGCGACGGAGTTCGAACAGGGTTCCGCCGTCATCATCAAGCATAACAACCCCTGCGGCGTCGCTGTAGGGGAGGACCCATGCGACATCTTCGTCCGGGCGCGGGAGACGGACCCCGTTTCGGCCTTCGGCGGGGTCATCGGCTTCAACCGCCCCGTCACGGCCGCGGTCGCGGAGGAAATCCTGAGGAATTTCGTCGAAGCCGTCGTCGCGCCCGGCTACGAGCCGCAGGCGCTGGAACTGTTCGCCGCCAAAAAAAACGTCCGGCTGTTGGAAATGCCCGCCGTACCCCCGTCCGGATCCGGCAAGGGACTCGATTTCAAGCGCATCGGCGGCGGCCTTCTGGTACAGGACGCCGACGCGGTCGCTTACGACCCCACGCAGTTGAAAACGGTCACGCGCAGGCGCCCCGGCGAACAGGAGATGCGGGCGCTCCAATTTGCCTGGCGGGTCGCCAAACACGTCAAGTCCAACGCCATCGTTTACGCGCGCGACGCCGAGACCGTCGGGATCGGGGCCGGGCAGATGAGCCGGGTGGATTCCGCGCGGCTCGCCATCGACAAGGCGCGGAAACCCATCCAAGGCTGTGTCATGGCCTCGGACGCGTTTTTCCCTTTCCGGGACTCCGTGGACGCGGCGGCAAAATCCGGGGTCGCCGCCATCATCCAGCCGGGCGGGTCGATCCGCGATTCCGAGGTGATCGAGGCCGCCGACGAATTCGATATCGCCATGGTCTTCACCGGCATCCGGCACTTCAAACATTGACTCATGCCCGCAAGTCCCGAACCGTTGGCGTCGGTTTAAAAAACCGATTCATCAAATGGTTGTGCTATAGTT
This sequence comes from Nitrospinota bacterium, assembly GCA_016217765.1. Classification (GTDB taxonomy): domain Bacteria; phylum Nitrospinota; class Nitrospinia; order Nitrospinales; family JACRGP01; genus JACRGP01. Next base: position 10,574 of record JACRGP010000103.1, read on the forward strand.
ATGAAGTCATGTTGGTCAGAAAGAGGCTATTTTGAAGTCTAAAAGAAACTCCCCGAACAACATTTTGATCGTCGAGGACGACGAGGACGATTATTTCCTGATCAAGGAGGCCATGGAAATGGCCCAGATGGATTACCGTCATTCCTGGGTCAAGGATGGCGAGGAATTAATGGACCACCTCCATCGTCTTAAGACGGACGGTAAGGATGGGACCAACCCCAGCCTGATCATCCTGGACCTCAACCTTCCCAAAAAAAGCGGCCGCGAAGCGCTGAGCGAGATCAAGTCCAACCCCGAACTCCGCAGTATCCCCGTCCTCATACTCACCACCTCCAACGCCAGGGAGGACATTGCCCGCTCGTACGATTTAGGGGTAAACTCTTTTGTTCAAAAACCGTTAAGATTTGAGCAGATGGTCGAGTTTTTCTCGGTGATGAATAAATACTGGTTTCACTTCGTAAAACTGCCCCACGGGGAATGATTTCCTGAACATACGCTGGAAATCGCGCCTTGGGGCCGAGATGCCCCATGATGCGGTTCATTTCCAGACTACTCAAGACGTTGCTCCTCCTGAGCGTCGTGTCAGGCCTCGTTTGGGGATTCCTTGCCTGGAAAAAGATAAAGCCCGAACTGGACGAGTTGCGGAAAAAAGATCCGGAGCGGTATGCCTTGATGATAAAGACGGCCAAGTCCTTCTCCATCCAGGAAACGCAACAACTCTACAACGACCTCAAGGCGATGACCCAATATGACGCGCTCGTGCTCCGGTACAACAAGCTGAGGAAAAAATGGCGGGACGACTCCAAATTCCGGGAAACGGAATTGAAAGACCGCGAGGAATCGATGACGAAAATCAAGGAGGACAAACGCCGGCAATACGAGGATTTCATCGAGGGGCTGGAGGCGCTCCCCGAACAATACGAGGAAAAGGGGCTCATGATCCGTTGGGCGATCGCCCCGCCCTGGCAAAAGGTCCTCATTTTGCGGGAGAAATGCGTCAAGTACCTTGAGCTCGAAAGAAAAACCGGTCACCGCCGGAAAAATCCCGCCAACCTGCCGCGCTCCGCGGTCCTTCTCGACCGCCCCGAAACCCATTCCTTTACGGTCCCCGAACTGTGCCAGGACCTCGTGCCGGTGGGTTACGACGAGCAGGCCGTCTCCGACGCCCTGAGCGCCCTGAAAGACACGATAAACTATTTTTACATGGTGGACTTGCTCGACGAAATCGGCATCCCCAGAAACGTCATCTTTCCCGCGGACGCGCGCATGCACCGAATGGCCGCGGACTTCGCGGATCCCGGCTGACCGGGCAGGCGCCCAGAAGCGAATCCCCCCGGCTTGCCCGGGCGACGCCGTGGCAAGCCCGGCCCCCTTTGCAAGGGGGAGAATTTTCCGCCTCCGCGTTAGCGGGAGGCGGCGTTGGGTCCGGCGGCTCGCGATGACGGGGGGCGGAGTGGAGACGGCGCTTTACAAGCGCATGGGCATGACGATGCTCAGGTAATCCTTGTCGTCGTCCACGGTGATGAGGCAGGGATGGTTCTGGTCCTTGAGGTTGAGCGTGATTTTTTCCTGATCGACCGCCGCCAGGACGTCCAGAAGGTATTTCGCATTGAGCCCGATGAACATCTCGTCCCCTTTGAACGAAACGGGGATCTCCTCCCGGGCCGCGCCGTAGTCGCTATTGTCCGCTATGAGCGTGAGCGCCCCCTGCCGCGCCTCGAACCGGACCATCTTGGATTTTTCGTCGGCGAGAAGGGAAACGCGTTTCAGGGCGTGGGAGAAGTCGTCTTTCGCAAGTTGGATTTTGAGGTCGTGGTCCTTGGGCACGACCTGGCGGTAGTTGGGGAATTTGCCCTCGATCTTCCGGGAAACGATCACCTGCTTGCCCTGGATGAAGGCGAGATGGTTGTTCTTGACCGAGAACGAAAAGACCGCCTCGTCGTTTTCCATCATCTTGAGCAGTTCGGCGAGGGCCTTTTTCGGCAGGATCAGGCTTAATTTTTCCGCGCCCGGCGCGCCGGACGCCGGCAGGGGGCGTTGGATCAGGGCCAGGCGGTGTCCGTCGGTGCCCACCAGGGTGGCCTGGTTTTCCTCTCTTTCAAGCAGAAGGCCGTTGAGGGCCGGCCGGGACTCGTCCGGGGAGATGGCGAAAATGGTTTTGCGGATCATCTCCCGCAGGAGGGGCGCGCGGAATTCCATGATGCCTTCCTCGCTATACTCCGGCAGGGCCGGGAAATCCTCCGCCGGAAGGCCGGGCAAACGGAACTTCGAGTTGCCGCACCGCAACGTGATCCAGTTGTTCTCTTCCCCGCTGACATGGATTTCCTGTTCCGGCAATTCGCGCGCGATGTCGAAAAGTTTCCTGGCGTTCAGCGCCAGCGCGCCTTGCGTTATGACGTTGGCCGGATAGAAACCCTTTATTCCGATCTCCAAATCGGTGGCCTGAATGTAAATCCCCTCGTTGTCGGTGGAGACGAGCAAATGGGATAAAATGGGCATGGCGCCCTTGGTTTCGACAATCCCCTGGACCTTTTGCACCCCGGTCAGGAAATTTTCCCGGCTGATCCTGAACTCCATCGTATTTTCCCCCCTTTAAAACGCTTCCTGTTGAGAAAATTAATTAACACAAATACCCCCCCCTGTCAAAGTAATTAGCCCGGATACCGCGCGAGTCTAAAATTTTTTACTTGAATCGAAAGCTGGGAAATCCCCCTCGGTCCCCCTTTTTCAAAGAGGGAAGGGGAGGTTCCCCCTTTAACAAAGGGGGGCTGGGGGGATTTAAAACTCCCGTTCGCGGTCATGGCATGAATCCCCCTCGGTCCCCCTTTGCAAGGGGGAGCGCATCCAGTCCTCGCGGACCGGCGGGGAAATAAAACCGGAAACGCGCGCGGAGACGGCTGGGAATCCGCCGCCTCCCCGGCGGATATCCCCTTGTGTAACCGGGATTTAAAAGCCCCGCCGCCTTGACTGGCCGGACACGGCTGTGTTAACTTCAAAACAGGTCCCCCTTTAGAGCGTCTAACAAAATGAGCCCATTGACTCGACGCTCCAATCGTTCCCCTCCCTTGACCGGGGAACGCCCCGGAACGGGATGGCCAGGCCCGGATTGCTCCCGATGACGTCCATTCGCCATCGGAGCCAAGCCCGTTGAGTCCAGCGTCACGCTGGGGAGGGGGCTGGGGGAGGGTGACCGGCGTGAACGCTGAATCCGATACCGCCTCAGGCTGACGCCGAGGGCGGCCGGCGTAACGCACCCGGGGGCAACGCCGCCTCCCGCTTGCGCGGAGGCGGAAACTTCCCCCCCTTGCAAAGGGGGCCGGGGGGATTCGCTTCCGGGCGTCCCCGGCGTCATCGCTGTGTTGCCTCCGGGCGTTGCCCGGCTTTTCACCCCCGCCTGACCTCCCCCTTCAAGGGGGAGGAAGTTATGGGAACTTCATTTTGTTACACGCTCTTAGGAAACAACCATGATCATCGTGATGAGATCGGACGCGTCGCCGGAGGAAATCCAGTCCGTCGAGGAAAAAATAAAATCGCTGGGTTACACGCCCCATGCCATCGTCGGGGTGGAACGCAAGGTCATCGGCGCGATCGGAGACGAACGCGGCAAGGACCAGTTGCAAACCCTGGAGTCGTTTCCCGGGGTGGAAGAGGTCATCCCCATCCTGAAACCGTATAAGCTCGCGAGCCGCGAGGTGAAACACGACGACTCGGTCATCGACGTCAACGGCGTCGAGGTGGGAGCCGGGCATTTCGCGTTGATCGCCGGGCCGTGTTCCGTGGAAAGCATGGACCAGACCCGCGCCGCGGCGAGGCTGGTCAAAAAAGCCGGGGCCAACATGCTCCGCGGCGGCGCTTTCAAACCCAGGACCTCGCCGTACTGCTTCCAGGGGTTGGAGGAGGAAGGGCTGAAAATCCTGGCGGAAGCCAAAAAGGACACGGGGCTTCCCATCGTGACCGAGGTGATGAACCCGCGCGAGGTGGACCTCGTCGCCCGCTATGCCGACGTCATGCAGGTGGGCGCGCGCAACGTGCAAAACTTTTCCCTGCTCAGGGAACTGGGAAAAATCAAGAAGCCGATCCTGCTGAAACGCGGGATGATGACCACGATCAAGGAGTTCCTGATGTCGGCGGAATATATCCTGTCCGAGGGGAACAAGGAAGTCATCCTGTGCGAACGCGGGATACGGACCTTCGAGACCGCGACGCGCAACACGCTGGACATCAGTTGCATCCCCGTCCTGAAAAAGGAAACCCATTTGCCGATCGTCATCGACCCCAGCCATGCCACCGGCCATTGGGACATGGTGGAATCCATGTCGCGGGCCTCGGTCGCCGCGGGCGCCGACGGCCTCATGATCGAGGTCCATCCCGACCCCAAAAACGCTTGGTCCGACGGCCCCCAGTCCCTCAAACCCGAGAAATTCGCGAAACTGGTCGAGAACCTCCGGCCCTTCCTCCAATTGATGGGCAAGACGTTGTAACCCGCCAGAACGGTCATCGCATGCGGGACCTCACCCCCCCACCCCCTCCTTTGAAAAAGGGGGAGCGCGGGGGATTTGCTTTTCTCCCCCTTGCAAAGGGGGCCGGGGGGATTCGTCCCGTCATTGCGAGCGGAGCGAAGCAATCCCTCTGGAGTGCAACGCGTCCCCGCGTTGCGCGCAAAGCCGGGAGGCTTTGCACTCCAGAAA
>JACRGP010000109.1 GCA_016217765.1 Nitrospinota bacterium
ATAGATAGGTCCGCGGATACCCCCCCACCCCGGTCAACAGGGGGACAAGCAACGGCAGGAAGAACACGCACAAGGGGAGCAGGCGGTAGGAGCGGCGGACCGTATTGCCCCAGACGATCCCGGCGAGCAGAAAGGGGAGGAACCACGCCGTCGCGCCGGGGAAAATCAGCGTCAACGTTTCCGCGGGGATCTTACCCGCGAGCGCCAGGTTGGAAGTCCCGACGAATTTCTCCAGATGATAATTTTTGGCCTCCGCGATCATCTGGTCTTTCATGGGCAGGTAAAGCAGGTACGACACAACCGCGATCGCGAGGAACAATCCCAAAAACCAGAGCGCCTGGAATTTGGGAGAAACGCCGGGACCTTGCAACTCGTCCTTCCAGAAGGGGGCGAGATGCGATACGAATATCCAGCCCGCCAGACCGAAAACGAAATAGGCGTTGGTGGGCATGGTGTAGACGGACAACGCGGCGCAAACGGCCAAAACCGTCCCCCACAAGGCCCGCGAGGACGGCTCCAGCAGGCGGAGCGCGGCGTAAACGGCCGCCGCCGACAGGAACATGAGCAGGCTGTACCCGCGCGCCGTCTGCGAATAGTAGATGTGGATGGGGCAGATCGCCGCGATCAGCAAGGACAGGCGGGCGACGGCGATGGAACCGAACAGCTTCAAGGCGATCCGGTAGATCAGCCACAGGCAGAGGATGCCGGACGCAAACGCGGGAAAACGCGCGGCGACGGCGTTTTCGTCGCCGAACCACAGGATCATCAGGCGTATCAGGACCGTGTGAAAAACATGATGCCCGCCGGCATAATAGGTGGAGACGATGTCCCTGAACGAGGCGTCCATGTACTCCAGCAGGATCTGGTTCTCGTCCCCGCCGCCCAACGCCCGGTCCAGTTGATAAAACCGCAGACCGGTCCCCAGGGCCATTAGAGGACCCAATACGGACCAAGGCGGGAAACGGGAGTTTTTTTCATCGGACGGGCGCTGGCTCATGGCGGTTTTTATTTTGGGGAAATTGCTACAGGAAAAAACTCGATCGGGCACATAAAAAAAGGCGGGTTGAGAGAGCTTCCGAAATTCCCCGGCAAGCCCGACGGTTTTCAGCTTATATTAATTAAACCAATTGTCGTTTTACACCAAAATCTAATTTTCCAGGCATGTTGGTAGCGGGTATAATTGGATTGGAAACTCCCAAAAGTCACGATTGGCCGTGAAACAAAAAATCCACCAGATCGCCATCCAGACGCGCGGCAAGGGGTTGTATAATATCACCCGCGAGGTCGAGGCGTGGGCAACCGCGCAGGAGTTTGAGACCGGCATCCTGACCGTATTCGTCCCGCACACCTCGGCCTCTCTGGTCATACAGGAAAACGCCGACCCGGACGTGTTGCGGGACTTGAACGCTTTTTTCGCCCGGCTGGTCCCGGATGGCGACCCGGCCTACCGGCATACCGCGGAGGGTCCGGACGACATGCCGGCCCACATCCGGTCCGCCCTCACGCAAACGCAGATCGGCATCCCCCTGGTCGACGGGCGGCTGGGGCTGGGCGTCTGGCAAGGCGTCTACCTTTTCGAGCATCGCTCCGCGCCCCACAAGCGGCGCGTGACCCTGCACTTGCTCGGAGAATGATCGCGCCGGGCGGTCGATCCGCGGAAAACGCCCCCGCCCGCCGAAGGAATCGTCCCGGAAAAATAAAACGCAAAAAACGCGTTTCGCGGTTTACAAATATCCCGCGTATCCATAAGATGAAAGTAAAAATTAATCAAATGCCCTCTTAGCGGGATTTTTTCCCATAAGGTTCCCGCTTTTTCGAAGTCCACTCTCGCAAACCATGAGCGAACATAAGATCCTGGTCGTCGACGACGATCCGACATCCCGGAAGATTTTGACGCAATCGGCCAAAAAGGCCGGCCATATCGCCCTGGAAGCGCAAAACTCCAAGGAAGGGCTCAAGACCTTCAAACAAAACAGCCCCATATCCGTGGTCGTCTCCAACCACATGATGCCCGATTCGACCGGCGAGGAATTTTTGGAAAAAATCAAGCTGGCCTCTCCTGACACCGTCCGCGTGATGGTCACCGCGGCCGACGACTTGGAGGTCATGGAGGAAGCCATCAATCGGGGAGAGCTGTTCCGCTTTCTGAAAAAACCGATCAACGTCCGCTCGGTCAAGGAAACCATGGAAGCCGGAATACGGCAGTACGAAAAAAATCTCCTGACCCCCGCCAAAAACGGCCGGCGCGGGGCGAAGGCAAGCAAGACCCCCCTCTTGCCGGTTTATTTCTTATTGGCGGCCGTTCTCGGCGGTTCCGCTTATTACTTTTTCATGGGTGGGAATTCGCAACGGCAAGCGTCTGTTCCAGCCCAACCCGCGCAAGCGACTTTGACGCCTGAGGAGGATATGCCGCGGAAATTGGAAGTCGTGAGGGAATTAGTCAAAAACGGAGAAGCGGAGCCCGTCATCCAGGTTTTCAACGACCTGGTCGAGATACACCCGAACGACCCCCGGATCGTCAACGCCTATGCCGAGGCGATGTTGGAACTGGAGCGCTACGACGACGCGCTGAAATGGGCCAACCGATCCATGGAAATCGACCCGAAGCAGGGAGAGCCTTTCGCCATTCTGGGGAGAGTCCAATTCGAAAAAGGGGACTTGGATAATGCCTTGAGATTATGCCGCGAAGCCATACGGCTCGCCCCTAAAACGGCGTTGGCCTACCGGACGATCGGCAATATTTATCTGCGCCAGGGACGGTACAAGGACGGCCTGATCCTGGTGCAGGAAGCCGACCGGATCAACCCGGGCAACTCCGAGATCCTGACTGTTTTAAGTTCCGCGTATATAAAATTGGAGGATTATCCGAACGCAATCCAAACGGCCTCCAGGGCCGCAAAGCTCAACTCCGAAAACCCCGGCGCCTATTTCAATCTGGCCCTCGCATACTACAACATCAACGACGGCCCCAAGGCCCTCGATAATATACGGACCGCCGAAAAGCTTTACCAAAAACAAAAAAGGCCCAACTGGACCGCCAAATCCCGCGCCACCAAAAGGGCCATCGTGAGCAAATTCCACCTAAGCCCGGAAGAGATCGAAAAATAGCAGGCGCTGAAAAACTATTTTTTAGAGCCTGTAACAAAATGAAACGCCAACCACCCCCAGCCCCTCCTTGGAACGGAGGGGGGTAGCGCCTCCCCTTTTTTAAGGGGAGGCGGGGAGGGGTGTTCCCCCAGACCCTTGATTTTGGCGATAAGGCGAAAATTCATTTTGTTAGACGCTCTTAGTCTTTTGCCGTCATTCCCGTGAAAACGGGAATCCAGTGTTTTCAAGGGCTTTCTGGATGCCCGCTCCCCGCTTGAAACATGCGGGGACAAGCTTCGCGGGCATGACGATTTTGGCGCCAAAAGGGACTTTTTCAGCGCCCTGATAGATCCCCCCCACTCCAGTTTTTTTTCCATCGCAAAAAAACCTTCAAGCCTTTTGTCCGGCCCGCCGATAAGGGAGATGATATCGACAACGGGCCGCGCCAGTCTTGACTGCGAAATCCCCCCCCTTTGGCAAAGGGGGGAGGGGGGGGATTTGAAGTCCCCGTTTGCCAGCGTGCCGCTGGACCCGGCGCGCAAGGCTTGAACCGCGCGCAAGGCATCATCGAGGGCAATCCAGGCCGAGCCATGCCGCCCCTACGGCGAGTAGCGCGAATCCCCCCGGCCCCCTTTACAAGGGGGAGCAATTCCATTCTTTTGCTCATGCAATATCCGGGATGGCCCGGCAACCACGAGAGAAGAGGCGAACCATGGAACGGGAAAAAGGATACCAGACTCTCAACATGTGCGATTTTTGCGTCAATAGTTTTCCGGCTTGCGAGGCCCGTCCCATTTTCAGCAAGGCCGCGCTTGCGGACCAGGGCGACCTTGTCCCGGACGCCATTATCGCCTGCGACAAGTACCGCAACCCCGTGGCTTCCCTCCTGAATTTTTGCTAGAACGGCGTATCGTGGCGGAGGGTCCCGTTTCCCGTTGTAGTTGCCCAATTTATTGGGCTTTTGAGGCGCCGGATGAACCAGGCAACTACAATTTTTAGCCCCAAATCACGGCCGCGACCCATACGCCCCCAGCCCCTCCGCGGCTCGCGCCCCCGAATATCGGAACAGGCGAATTACATGGAAACCTATTGAAAACTCAAAAAACAAACGTTATAATTCTCCCTTGGCGAAAAAACCGTTCCGGTTTCTCGAAGAAAACTAAACCTTGCCTAATATGACGCAACGATCGATAGCCGTCCTGTTGGTGGAAGACAACCCGACGGACCGCATGGCGTTTGAAAGACACGTCCGGGAGCAAAGCCTGCCCTACCGTTTGCGCGTCGTCACGAACCTGGGAGACGCCAGAGACCTGCTCGCCCGGACGAAATTCGACGTGGTCCTGCTGGACTTCCATCTTTCCGACGGAGACTGCCTCGACCTATTGCCCGACCTTGAGGCGGTGCCGACCATCGTGGTTTCCGGGACGGGCAACGAGTCGGTGGCGGTCAAGGCCATGCGCATGGGGGCGTATGATTACCTCATCAAGGACCCCGACAATTATTATCTCGCCCTGATCTCGTCGACCATCCAGAAAGCGTTGCGGAGAAAGCAGACCGAGATCAACCTGGCGAGGAGCGAATACCGCTACCGGACCCTCGTGGAAACGGTCCCGGACATCATTTTTCAGTTGGACGAGCGGAAAACCATCACGTACATCAATTCCGCGATCGGCAAATTGGGGTACAGCCCCATGGAAATGATCGGCAGACCGATCGCCGAATTCATCTCCGTCGAGGAGGACGGCGAATTGTTGCGGATCGCCACCAAGCGCAAGGGGGAAAGGGCGACGAAGGGGCTCGAAACCCGTTTCAAATGCCGGAAGGGCGGTTTTTTATGGCACGAAATCGCGATTTCCCTGGTGGCCCTCGATTCGTTCGGGATATGGAACTCCGACTTCGCCCCGTCCAACGGTTCGGAGGACAAGTTTCTGGGGACACACTGCGTGGCCCGCGACATCACCGAGCGCAAGCGGATGGAGGACCAACTCGTCATATTCTCCCGCGCCGTGGAACAGAGCCCGGCCTCCATCATGATCGCCAGTCCCGACGGCGACATCGAATACGTCAACCCCAGTTTCCTGAAATCCTGCGGATATTCCGCGGAGGAACTTATCGGGAAAAATCCGCGCATCCTGAAATCCGGGAAGCATCCGCCGGAGTTTTACCGGGACCTGTGGGACGCCATCCTTTCCGGAGAAACCTGGCTGGGCGAATTCCACAACAAGAGAAAGAACGGCGAGATCATCCAGGAATTGCAATCCATTTCGCCCGTCACCGACTCCCGGGGAGCGATCACGCATTTCCTGTCCGTCAAGATCGACGACCCCGGACGCAAGAAGGCCGAGGAAAACCTCCAACGATACGCCCGCGAACTGGAGCGGAGCAACGCCGAATTGCAGGACTTCGCATTCATCGCCTCCCACGACCTCCAGGAACCCCTGCGCAAGATCTCCGCGTTTGGAGACCGGCTCGTGCAGATGACCTCCTCCATGCAGGACTCGCAAATGAAGGATTTCATCGAGCGCATGCAGGGGGCTTCCCTGCGGATGCAAAAGCTCATCGACGGCCTGCTCTTGTACTCCCGCGTCGCCACCAAGGCCCAGCCTTTCAAGCTTACCGACCTGAACAAGGTCGTGGCTAACGTCTTGTCCGACCTGGAAGTGCGGATCAACATCGCCCGCGCGCGCGTCGAGACCCAATCTCTGCCCGCCGTGGAGGCGGACGAAGGCCAAATGCACCAGCTTTTCCTCAACTTGATAAACAACGCGGTAAAATTCCACAAAAAAAACGAGGTCCCCCAAGTGTTCATTTCCAGCCGACGGTTGTCTCCCGGCGCAAACCTCGTCCTCGACCCTCTTCCCCCCGGACCGGAAGGAGGACCGCGGACGCCCAACGGCCTTCCCGAGGCGGAAGCGGCTTGGGAAATCACCGTGCGGGACCAAGGAATCGGTTTTGAGGAAAAGAACCTCTCCCGCATCCTCAAACCTTTCGAACGGCTACATGGGCGCTCCGAATACGAAGGCGTCGGCATGGGACTGGCGATCTGCAACAAAATCGCCGCCTATCACGGGGGCAGGCTGACGGCCAGGAGCCGTCCCCAGGAGGGATCTTCATTCATCGTCATCCTTCCCGAAAAACGGAAAAAAGAAGACGCCGGTTTTTGAAGCGTCCGCGACGGAAAGAGATTTCGCTCCGAGTAAAAAAGAATATAACCATTTTCGATTCGCGCAACATCCGGACTAGCCCGGATATCGCGCGAGCAAATAACGTGTGGAAACCCTTCGGGTTTTGGGAACGGGGCTTGCCGATCTGTTGGGGATGGAAAATACCCGGCGCAAAAAGCGCTTTTGTTTTGTCCCCCCTTGTAAAGGGGGATAGGGGGCTTTGAAATCCCCGCTCGCGGTGAGGGCGCGAATCCCCCCGCCCCCCTTTACAAGGGGGAGCAATTCCATTCATTACTCATGCAATATCCGGGCTAGCGGCCCTCGCCTTCATTCCGCGTCCATGGCGCACCGGAACCCGATGAAGTTATACCTCGCCTCCGGGTCCATCCAATTCCGGAAATAGGCCGGAGTGAATTTGACGGTGAGATGCGTCTGCGTCGGACCGCCGCGGACCGCCTTGAACTTCCCCTTGTCTTTTTCGGGCATGTCCTGGTAGGAATACCCGTCGGAGACCCACTCCCACACGTTGTACCCCATGCCGTAAATCCCGAATGGACTGACCCATTCCGGCCTCTTGTCCACCTCCTCCGGGATGAACCCCGAAAACCCGTCGTTGGGGCTTTCGATATATCCGCTCCAAGGCCACTTCCGGCCGTCCACGCCCCGCGCGGCTTTCTCCCATTCCGCCTCCGCGGGCAGGCGCTTGCCGGCCTGCCGGCAATAATCCTCCGCCTCCTGGAATGTCACGCGCGACGCGGGAAACTTGTCCTTCCCGCCCTGGAAGGAATGACCGGGCTTGAATTCGCGAAACCGCGCCTGCGTCGTCTCATACCGGTCGATGAGATACGCCTTCAGGAAAACCTTTTTGCCTCGTTCGGTTTTTGGGTCGTCGGGATGGCCCATGATGAATTCCCCGGCGGGGATGTAAGCCATCCCTTCCGGGACGACGACGCCGGGAGGGACTTCCACCTTGATCTGCTCGACGCTGGGGTTGGAACAGGAAACGGCGACGGCGAGAAACGCGAACAACGAGCGCCGCCAACGCATCACGGGCGTTCGTCGAAGGGATGGAACACCTCGCCGCCGTTGATGGGAAGCGGCTTTTTGCCGAAATCGAGAGGGTGGTCGATGCCGGGCTGGATGGTGCCGTCCACGGAGTACGGCCCGTTGTTCGCCCAATAATTCCGCCCGCGGCTGTCGGCGAACTTGATGGCGGTGATGTACTTGGCGTTCTTGTAACCGTATTTGAACGGGGCGATCAAACGCAGGGGGAACCCATGCTCCTGGCTCAACGGCTGGTCGTTCATGCGCAGGACCATCAAGACCCGCGGCATGAGGAGCTCCTCGACGAGATAACTTTCGTAATAGGAGTCGGCGGACTGGAAACCGACGTATTTCGCCGAGGGGTCCGGCTGGACCCGGTCCATCAATTCCCGAAAACGGAACCCTTCCCACTTCGCCTTGGCGGACCAGCACTCCACGCATTTCAAGCGGGAAACCTGGGAATACGTCTTGAAGCCGAAGAGGTCCTCGTAAACCATCCGAAGCGGTTTTCTCGCCAACCCGCCCACCGAAAGCGTCCAGGACGCGACATCCACGCCCAGGAACGGGTTGGCGCTCCGGATATGAAAGTCCGGGATATCGCGGTTCTGGATGTAGCTTTCGGGGATGTTCTTGTCGTTACGGTAATCGGGTTTGCCCCAGGCCCGGCCCGGCGCCAGAGGACCCAGAACGGCCAGGGAGGAGGACATGCCTAAAAACCGTCTGCGGTCGAATTTGATTCCGTCCAACGATTTTTTCATATTAAGGAAAATCTCCCCCTCCCCTCTTTTTCAAAGAGGCGGCCGGCGTGAGCGCTGGATCCGACGCCACCTCAGGCTGACGCCGAGGCGGCCAGCGTGACGCCGGATTCATTATCGCCCCGGCGCAAGCGCGGGGCGGCATTGCCCACCGGGGGCGCCCCCGGCGTCCCGTTATTTGCCGCGCAAGCCCAGGACGTCCTGCATATCGTACAGGCCGTTGGGCTGGCCCGCCACCCACTGGGCGGCCCGCACGGCGCCGCGGGCGAACGTCTCGCGGCTTTGCGCCCGGTGGACGATTTCCACCGTCTCGCCCATCCCGCCAAAAATCAGGCGGTGCTCCCCGACGATGTCTCCCGCGCGCACGGTATGGACGCCGATCTCCTTCGGCGACCTTCCCGGCGTCATCCCTTGTCTCCCGTACACGCCGACCTCGCCGAGGTCCCGGCCCAGGGCCTGGGCCACGATTTCCGCGATGCGCATGGCGGTGCCGCTCGGCGCGTCTTTCTTGAACTTGTGATGGGCCTCCACGATCTCCACGTCGTACGCGTCGCCCAGGACCTTGGCCAGGTCGGCGGAGATCTTGAAGACGGCGTTGACGCCGATGCTCATATTGGGCGCCAGGACGCAACGCAGGTCCCGGCACAGATCGGAGATCTCTTTTTTCTGCTCGGCGGAAAATCCCGTGGAGCCGACGACAACGGCTTTCCCCAGCCGGGCCGCGTGCCGGAGGGTTTCCATCGTGGACTCGGGGGTCGAGAAATCGATCGCCGCGTCGCAGGCCCGCAACGCCTTTTCCAGGTCCGTCCCGATGAAAACGTTTTTGGGGCCGATGCCCGCGACGTCGCCGACGTCCTTGCCGACCGCCGGACTGCCGGGCATTTCGGTCCCGGCGGCGATCTCGACGCCGGGCGTGTCGTTTATGCAGGAGACGATGGTTTTTCCCATACGGCCCGCCGCGCCAATCACCAGAATTTTAATCAACGTCCGCCTCCCGCGCGCATCGACGCCTTGTAGTTATTGGACAACAGGTTTGTCCGCATTTTCAAGTTATTTCGCTTTTGGGTCCGAACAGACGCCCCCTTGGCCGCCAAGCGCCGGCATGGACCCGGCAAACAAGGGCCGGACGCGAACATCCCGGAGTCAGGAAATGAGGGAGTATTCGCGCAGGGTGGATTTCAACTGTTCCAGATGGCCGTTCGAGATGGCGGACAACGGCGGCCGCATTTCCGGGGATATCCTCCCCATGAGCCACAACGCCGTTTTGACCGGAATGGGGTTGGTCTCGATGAACAGATCGTTGTTTATTTTCATCAATTCGTAGTGCAGGGACCGCGCCTCCTCCATCTTGCCTTCCGCCGCCAGCGCGCAAAGCCGGGCCATTTTTTGGGGAAGGATGTTGGCCGTCACCGAAATCACGCCCCGGGCGCCGATGGCCAGCGTCGGCCAGAGCAGAGCGTCGTCGCCGGACAACACGGTGAACCTGGGCCCGCAGGCGGCGATGATCTCGCCGATCTGTTGCAGGGAGCCCGAAGCCTCCTTGATGCCGACAATGTTCTTCTTCCTCGCCAGCCGCGCCACCGTCGGGGGGAGCATGTTGACGGCCGTCCGCCCCGGCACGTTGTACAGGACGATCGGCAGACCGGTCTCCCTGGCGACCGCGCTGAAATGCTCGTACAACCCTTCCTGCGTGGGCTTGTTGTAATAAGGCGTGATCAGCAGGGCGCCGGAGGCCTGGGCCTTCTCGGCGTGTTGCGTCAGTTGGATCGCCTCGCGCGTGGAGTTGGAACCCGTCCCCGCCAGGACGGGGACCCGGCCCTTGCAGACGTCCACGGCGATGGCGATCACCTCGCCGTGTTCCTCATGAGTGAGCGTGGCCGACTCCCCGGTCGTGCCACAGGGCACGATGCCGCTGGCGCCGTTGTCGATCTGCTCCTCGATCAACTTCCTGAGGGCCTTCTCGTCGATCTTGCCGCGTTTGAACGGCGTGACGATGGCGACCAGCGACCCTTCAAACATCGGCCGTCCGGAATTTTTAGAGTTCAACGAGGGTCCCTTCGAAGGAGGTTTTGGTCAGGCCTTCCAGGTAAACCTCGGAAAAGGAACCGTTGCCGGGTTGGAAATGGACTTTCAAAATCTCCCCGCCGCGGGTTTCGACCTGGACCGGGGGCTGGACCTCTCCCCGGCAAGCCGCCGCGATGGCGGAGGCGACGACCCCCGTGCCGCAGGCCAGGGTTTCCCCTTCCACGCCGCGCTCGTAAGTCCTGATCTTCAGCGAATGCCCGTCTTTTTTCTGCACGAAGTTCACGTTGGTCCCCGCCGGGGCGAATACCGCGTGAAACCGGACGCTACGGCCGATATTGGCGACGTCCTCCGCGTCCACGTCCCGCGAATAGATAACGGCGTGCGGCACCCCGGTGTTGACGCTGTCCACCCGGAGCGGCGACCCGTTGAGGACGACGTCCTGGTCCTGCCGGAGATCCCTCGCCGGGGTCAGTTTGACCTTTACGTTGGAGCCGTCCACTTCCGCGTGGATGATGCCGGCGACGGTCTCGAACGACATTTTTTGGGGAGCGATTTTTTTCTCGTAGGCGTACCGGGCCACGCACCGCCCGCCGTTGCCGCACATCTCGGCGGAACTGCCGTCGGAGTTGTAGAAATCCCAGCGGAAATCCGCCTTGCCGGATTTCTCTATGAAAATGACGCCGTCCGCCCCGACCGAGACCTTCGGCGCGCACACCTTGCGCGCGAATTCCCGCTTTTCGGAATCGGCGACCAGAACGGCGCGGTTGTCGATGATGATGAAATCGTTCCCGCTACCGCTCATTTTCGTAAACGGAATGCCCATGCAATTATTCTCGCGAATAAACGTTTGGTTTTTGCTTTACTGCTCGCGGCGGCGTCCTGGATTCGGTCCGAACCGGAAGGCCCCCGCCGCGGCAACCCCGCGGGCGGAGGATGAAGCAAACCGCGGGTAAGGTCAAAGGTCGATCATGCCACTTTGCGTCGAGTTTAGCACAGGGCGCCCACCCAGTCAAACCGGCGGTTAAAGCGTCTGACAAGATGACGCGATGGATCGACAAACAAATCATCCCCTCCCTTGAGGGAGGGGGCTGGGGGAGGGTAGGCCCAGCTTTTCACCCCCTCCTGCACCTCCCCCTCAAGGGGAAGGGGGAGGGAGTTATGGGGACTTCACTTTGTTAGACGTTCTAAGGGCTGGCAAGAACTACGTCACCCCAGGATTTCGTAGACGCGGACCGGTTCCGGCTTGCACTCCACGGGAACCGGTTCCAGCTCCCGCGCGGTAAACGTTTCTCCGGTCCGGCCGTAGGTCGCGTCGCTGATCAGCAAGCAGGTCCCGTATTTCTTGTTGGCCTCTTCCAGGGCGTAGGCGACGCGCACTTCCTTTCCCACGATGGTGTAGGCGGACCGGCTCCGGGCGCCGACGTTCCCGGCGATCACTATCCCCGTATGGATGCCGATGCGGGTCTTCAAAGCGGGCCTCTCACGCCGTTGGAATTCCCCGCTCAGTTCCCGCGTGAATTTCAACATGTCCAGGGCGGCGGAAACGGCCCGCCGGGCGTGGTCCGCCTGCTCCCGCGGGGCGTTCCAGAACCCGATCAGGGCGTCGCCTTCGTATTTGTCCAACGTCCCGCCATGGCGTTCCAGGATTTCCGTCATCCCCTCGAAGTATTCGTTCAGAAGCTCCAGGAGGTCGCCCGGCTTGACCGTTTTCGCCATGGAGGTAAATCCCTCCAGGTCGGCGAACAGGACAGTGACCTCCCTTTCCTCGCCCGCCAGGCGTACAGAATCCTGCGCCAGGTCCGACAGGCTTTGCGGGGCTTCCGAGCGTTCGAATTCCAGAAGCGAGTTGTCGATCAGAGCTTCTATCTTTTGCAAACGGGACTTCAGTTTTTTAGTGAATGTCCTTTGCTCCCGCGCGGCGAGATGCAGGTCCAACCGCCCGGACAATTCCTCCTTGAGGAACGGTTTGCGCAGGCAATCCGCGCCGCCGAGTTTGTATGCCGCGAGCGCCAGACGTCCCTCGTCCTCCCGGCACAGGAAAATGACCGGGACATCCCTCCGCCCCAATTTCCCGAGGACCGTCCGGCCCAGCGCTTCTCCCCGCAGGCCCGGCAATTGGACGGCGCTGACGACGAGGTCCGCGGATTTGCCTCTGGCGCCCAGGATTTTTTTGACTTTCGCCCCGGCGTCGGCTTCCACCACCGCCACGCCTTTCCGCCGCAGGATTTCCGCAACCATGACACGGACAGCCGGACTTTCGTCCGCGACCAACGCGGTCAATCCCGTAACAGGTTTTTCCGAGTCCAGCCGTTCCGCGCAGACGGCGAGAAGGTCTGGCTTGCGAACGGGTTTGACGAGGAAGTCCAGGACGCCGGACTCGAACCCTTTCGCCCGGACTTCGCAAGTGTCTTTCTTGACCAGGAGGACGACGGGCAGGGACTCCTTCCCGTTTTTCCCGGAGCGCAGGCGCCCGCAAGTCTTGAAGCCGTCCATTTTCGGCAGGTCGGCGTCCAGGAGGAGCAGGTCGATGGGCAAGACGGCAAGCTGTGCGAGCGCTTCCCTGCCGCTCGCCGCCTCATGCGTCTCGTAGCCTTCCGATTCCAACTGGCGGCGGAGAAGTTTGCGGGCAGAGCGGCTGGCTCCGGCCACTAAAATCGTCAAGCGCGTCATAATTGTCTGGTTTTATTCGGCATTTTGTAACCGATTATGAGCGAAAACCGGGGAAATTACAAGCCGGTGGAATGGGGACATTGACCCCCGGATAGGAGCGGTTTCCTGAATCGCAAAGGCAAAAAAAGCCCCGATTCGGGAACTAACAATGTTGCGGGGAAAGTTCGCTATTCGCCCTTTCCACCACTCAGCTTGAGAATCCCCCCGTCCCCCTTTGCAAGGGGGAGAAAAAGTCCCCTTACAAGGGGACCTTTGCATAGTTGTCTTCCAAGCCGTCATTGCGAGCGGAGCGAGGCAATCCGGGTCCGGCCAGTTGCCCCCCCACGGCGAGTGGACGGCTCGCGATGACAAATAGAAGATCGCCCGGCAAGACGGTGACTTACCCCCCCCCCCTTGCAAAGGGGGCGGGGGGGGACTCACTCCTTCTCCAGGAATCAAGAATAAATGGAAACCGGGCGGGGGAACGGGCGGCTGGCGAGTTATTGCGATATAATGGAAAGGTCAGTGCGTCCGGGGGAAATGGTTCCTCTCGATTGTTCGGCGAGAGCGTTTGATTCGGAATTTCGACCCCCATCCCCGCCTTCCCCCTGCCAGGGGGAAGGCGATTGCAGGGACCGACCCGATGCGTTTTTCCCGGACACGACTAGCGGCAAATCCTTTGGAGGAAATCCCATGCGCGAAACACCATCTCCCGGCGTTCAGCGCGTCCGGCCCGAGAAAGATATTGCGACAAAACAGAAGATCCCCTATTACGTGGGGATATCCCGCGACACCGCGGGAGCGCGGGGGATTTCCATGAACCTCGTGATCATACCGCCCGGCGCGACCGCGGAGCCGCATTACCACAAGGATTTCGAAACGGCGATTTATGTTCTGGAAGGCCGGGTGGAGACCCGTTACGGCGAAGGGTTGAAGGAATCGGTGTTGACCGAGAAGGGCGACTTTTTATACATCCCGCCGGGACTGCCGCATCAGCCGTTCAACCTCAGCTCCGCGGAACCGGCCGTCGCCATCGTTTCGCGCAACGATCCCAACGAACGGGAAAACGTCGTATTGTACGACGTTAATAAACGACAGGACCGATCGACCCGGCCCCCCAGCCGGGGACTGTCAAAGGATTGAGAAAAAACCGTTCCCGGAATTTTGCTATAATCTGCATGGGGTTCCCAAATTCTAAAACGCAAATGAAAGGATTTCCCCCGTGACTCCCCTCTTACGAAGAGAGAAGAAAGGTCCGGCGCGAAAGCGAGAAGGCATTTCATCCCTTTCCACGCCGGGCTTGCGGAGACAACGCGGCTCGCGGCGCTTTCCGGCGTCGGCCGTGTACGGCGTTGGGCCGGTCGCCGTCTTTTGTCTTTTCGCGACCTTGTTTTTTCATTCCCCCGCCTTGGCGGAGATGTACAAATGGACCGATAAAAACGGCAAATCCCATTTTACCGACGACCGCGGAAAGATTCCTCCGGAGTATCGATCCCAAATCAAAACGCTCAAGGAATCTCGCCGGATTACGGAGCCGCCTTCCTCCTCCGCCATTTCCGGCGGCGGCGCGGGTAAGGAGTCCGCGGACAATAGCGGCTTCGACGACCCTAGATTCAAGAACGACCGCGCCCAGTTGCAACAAATTCTGGATAACGCCAAAGCGGATGTCGCCGAAAAAATCATGGACGCGCAAAAATTCCTCGCCGAAACCACCGGGGACTACGCCAAACAGGCAAAGGAATACGCGGCCCAAGGCAACGATTATCTCGACAAGGCCAAGGCAGCGCCGGCAGGTCCCACGCCGGATAACGAAACAAAGACCCCAACGGCCGGGGAACTCCGCCGCAAGGGCGAGGCGTTGTTGGAAAAGAGTAAATTGTATTTGGACAAGTCCAGGGAACTCGAAGCCGTTTTTCAAAAGCGCGCGTTTGAAATGGCCAAGGAGCAGGCGGCGGCAACGGCCGAACAGATGAAGGACCGGCAAAAAGAGATGGCCGAACAAATAGAAAAGATGGAGAAATATTAAGAGCGCCTAATAAAATGGACCGATCGACTTGACGCTCCAATCGCTTCCCTCCCTTCCAGGGAGGGGGTGAGGGGAACTTCATTTTTGTAGACGCTCTTAGTCCTCCGGCCGTACATTTGTCCGCTTTCATAAAGAGGGCCCGCAACGTGAAAAAGGCGATTGTCATCGGAGCCACTTCCGGAATAGGGAAAGAGTTGGCCAGGATACTCCATCTGAACGGTTATGCCGTGGGGATGGCGGGGAGAAGGACCGAGTTGTTGCGTCAACTCCAGGGAGAACTCCCCGGGTCGCGCGTCAGGGAAATCGACGTCTCGTCAGCGGACGAGGCGATGACCCTCCTGAAAGAGCTTATCCGGGAAATGGGCGGAATGGACCTGGCCGTCATCGGTTCCGGCGTGGGTTTCGTGAACCCCGGGCTCTATTGGAAGCGGGAAAAAGAAACGATCGACGTCAATGTCTCCGGTTTTGCCGCCGTCGCGGGCGCCGCCTTCAAGCATTTCTCCGATCAGGGTTCGGGACACATCGTCGGCATTTCCTCCATCGCGGCGCTCAGAGGGTCCTCCGAGGCGCCGGCGTACAACGCCTCCAAGGCTTTTGTGTCGAACTATCTTGAAGGGCTGAGACAGAAGGCAATCAAGTCGGGGGCGGCGATCGCCGTAACGGACATACGGCCGGGTTTTGTCGATACGGCGATGATGAAGGGAAAAGGCCTGTTCTGGGTCTCGTCGCCGGAAACGGCGGCCTTGCAAATATACCAGGCCATCGCGCGAAAGAAAAAACGCGCCTATGTCACGAAGCGGTGGAGCCTGATCGCGTTGGCGCTCAAGGTCATGCCCGATTGGATATACGACCGGTTTTAAAAATCGGCCCTGCAAGATTCCCGCAGGCGGTGGGACCGGACTTGCCGAGGGAAGCGCTAAACAGGTAACATTTCAAGGAGGTCATCCTTCGACAAGCTCGGGATGACAAGGGCGGGAGTTGTCATGGCGAGCTTGTCAAACCATGCCCACCGAGCTTTGCGGCGCGCCGGACCTCTGCCCCGGTTGGATGCGCAACTGCGGGAGCCGGTTGTTCCCGAAGCGGTCTATATAGAGGAAAATATATTCGCGGACGCAGGTGCGCAGGTCCCACTTGGGGTCGTGGTCGCGCTCGAACTCCTCGAACACTTCCAGCGCCTTGCCGATCCCCAGCCCGTCCTTGACCGTGAAATAATAGTCCAGCGCCAGGTCCCATTCCGGGTTTTTGTAGAACGACACGCCGAACTTTTCCGGCTCCATGGCGACGGGACTGTATTTCCCGAGGACGAAGGTCATGAAACCGAGGGAATGGATGTTCTCGCGGTTGTCGTGCACGAAGCGTTTGGAGTCCTCCGCCTCGGGCTGGGTCTCGCCGGGGAACCCGAAGAACCCCATGATGTGGTTCCAGATTCCGTATTTCGCGGAGAGGCGCAGGTTGGCGCTGATGGCGTCCGGGCGCGTGGCCTTGTCCATCAGTTTCAGCACGCGTTCGTTTCCCGACTCGTAGCCGAAGTGCAGGTATTTGCATCCCGATTTGGCCGCGTCGTCCCAGACCTCGTCGTCCAGCAGGGACTCCTCGAAACGCATGTGCGTGGTCCAGGCGATGTCGAACTTCCGCTCGATCAGTTTTTGCGACAGCTTGCGAAACAGCGCCGGGGGATAGGACTCGTCGGTGAAATGGAAATGGCGGTTGCCGTATTTCTCCTTCAGGGACCCAATCTCCTTGACGACCTGGTCGATCTGCTTCGTCCGGTATCCTTCCACGTAGCCCTGGAAATGGTCGCAGAAGGTGCACCGTCCCCAATAGCACCCGCGGGTGGCAAGGTAGGGGAGGATGAGCTTGGGCACGAAATATTTGTCCAGCGGCAGGCCGTCGAAATCGGGCGGCGGCAGTTGGGCCAGGTCCTCGGCGAAGACCTCCTTGTTGACATGGATCCCGGTCTCGTCGCGGTAAATCAGGTTGGGCAGTTGGCCGAGGTCCTTTTCCCCTTTTTCCAGGGCGTCGAGCAGTCTCAGATACGCGTTTTCCCCCTCGTAGAGCACGGCGGCGTCGAAGAGCTCGAACAGCGCGGGTTTCTCCTTGAGGACGTCGCGGATGCGGGTGACGATGTTGCCGCCGATGGTGATGTGGGTCCCCGGGTAGTCGCGCTTGATCATCTTGCAGAACGTGAACGTGGGGATCAGTTGCTTTTGCTGGACGATCGAGATGCCCACCGCCGCGGGCCGCTCCTTTTCCATGACCGGCGCCACCAGGAAATTGTACACGTCGCGGTACACGTTGACCTGCTCGTCGTCGATGGCCTCCAGGATCTCGCTGGACATGAACGGTTTATAGACCAGGTCGGTCTCGATGGGCGGGAAACAGATCTGCGCCGGATAGTATCCCAGCGAGATGAAGGCCATGGTTTCGTGCAGGACGTTCGTGGCCCACTCCAGCCTGTCGATGTCGTAGAACTCCTCGCCGCGCAGGATTTGCTTGGCCCGTTCGGCGTCGCGCGCCAACCGGAGGGCGCGCTCCTCGGTGCAGGAGGACAACCGGGCCGTCAGGGCGCGCTCCTCGCCGTTCAACGGACGGGAGGCGGCGGCGCGCTGGAAATGGCGCAGTCCGGACGCAATCCGTTTCCGCGCGTGGCGTAGAAACGTCTCGCCGAACATGAGGTCGTACATCTCGACGTTGACGTCCTTCTGGATCACCTCATGCCCTTTCGGGCGTAGCACGGCGGCCAGGGACGGGAGGCTCAGATAGGGCTCCGAGGGGAGCCAGTCCGGGGGAAACAGCAAAAGCGTTTTCATTACGCCGTCTCCCGGTTTTCGAATGCCATCGTCATGGCCGCTCCTTTTCTCATGCCTGGCACATCGCCTTTTCCCTGGCCGGGACCATGGGGGCCTTTCCGCTCAACGCCTCCTTGCCGTAATGGTCGAGGTACAGCAGGAAGTGTTCCCGGGGCATGGTCCCCCAGATCGAAATCGTGGGAAAATGTTCCTCCCCCATTTTGACGCATTGCCGGTTCATCTCCTGCGCCTCCTCGCGGGACATGCCCGTAGCGATCTCGAAATCGAGGTTCATGGAGATGTCCGATTCCGGGTCGCGGAGGACCTTCGTGATGTAAAACTTTTCGGGATACTGGTACACGCTCGAATCCCTGTTGAGGAGGAACACCCCCGGCCCGAACGAATGGATGGAATGCAGGTTGTCCCTCAGGAAATCGATGGTCTCCCGGGCCTCCTCCCGCGTCTCCGTGGGGAACCCGAAGAACAGGAAGGCGTGGTTCCAGATCCCGGCCTCCGCGCTCCGCCTCAGCGCCTCGCGTTCGATCTCCTGGGTGGCCCCCTTGTCGATCAGCCCGAGGACCCGGTCGTTGGCGCTTTCCAATCCGAACATCAGGAAGAGGAACCCGGCGCGCCGCATCTTCTGGAACAACCGCTCGTCCATCGCCTTTTCGAACTTCAGCAGGGCCAGGGACCCGATCCGCGCGCCCCTTTCGATGAGGAGGTCGGAAAGGTCGTTCAGGGAGTGGGGCGACACCGCCTCGTCGGAGAACGTAAAATATTTGGTGTTGTATTTTCGCGATAGGTCCTGGAGGTGGTCCACCATGGCCTCGGTCCGTTGTTTTCCATAGCGGCGCCCGTAGATATAACTGTGCGTGCAGAACGTGCACTTCCCCCAGTAACAGCCCCGGCTTTGCAGGACGGGGAGGATGGGGTAGGGCGACAGGTAGAGGTCCATCGGCAACCCATCGAACGTCGGCTGAGGGATGTCCTCGAACCGCAGTTCCACCCGCCGCGGGCCGGTCCGCACCTTTCCGTCTTCCTTGTAGATGAGGTTCGGGTTGTCCGCCAGGGAGTCGCCGTTCTTGAGGGATTCCAGTAGCAGGCGGAGCGGCTCCTCGCCCTCGAAGGTGACGACGCTGTGGCAAAAATCGTCGAAAAACTCCGGATGCCCTTCCAGTTGCCCGGCGTTCACCGAAAGGATGGGACCGCCCAGGACCAGGTGCAGGTGGGGATATTTTTCCTTGAGCAGGCGGGCCAGGGTGAGGCCGGGGATGATCTGCGATATGCCCACGATGGAAATCCCCGCCACGTCGTAATCCTCCCAGCGTTCCGCAGGCAGGAAAACCTCTTCATACAATTCGACGTACGGGTTCGTCTCGCGGTCCCTCGACGCCGACCGCGCCTTGCGCGTGGACTCCTCGGCGCGGGTCCCGCTCTCGAACGTGGACAAGGTGAGGACGGAGGGCGAATAAGCGTCCGACGTCAATTTGAGGGCCGCCTTGACGATCATGTCGGCCTGCCGGTAGACGTCGAAATCGAAAAACAGGTCCGGGGTGCGCATGACCTTTTTGGCTTCCTCGACCCGCGCGATGATGGCGTCGGAAAACTTCAGCCCCGCGGACAGCACGTCGATGACGGCTTTTTCCCTGCCGGCGACCGACGGTTTGGCGCGCAACGCCGCGAGCCGGGCCTCCATTTTCGCGACCGCGCGCCGTAACCAGGCCGGCGAGAGGAAATAGTCGTACGATTTGACGTTGAAATCCCGTTGCTCCGCGCGCCAGCCCTTCGACAACAAGTACGAGGTCAGGTAGGGAGCGCTCAAATACGGCTGGCTCGGATACCATTGAGGAGGATAGATCAACAGAGTTTTCATGATTGGTTCAATCATATCATTTTTGCAAAAACAATCCCAACAGATATCCGCATCCGCCCAGCGCCGCGCCGGGGCGGAGGACCCTCTTCCCATCGCCTCCAAGGCGGGATAAAATCCATTTGACATCAAGGCGAGGCAACGTATAATCGTCACCTATCGCCGAAACGCTCTGCTATAATCGATGCATGTCCTTTCATTCGCCGCCCGCGGCTCCCGACAGGATTTTTCGGCTTTTCCCCGAGGCCGCGTTACCAAAAGATCGGCCCATCGTTGTTTATACTTATATCTCCGGGATAACCCGATCTATCGGCAACCCCCTGGTCGGCAAACTCTAACCGGCGCGAGAACTCGGTCCCCAACTCCATTCGATACACCCATGGTTCCGGGTTGGCGCGGCTCCAAGAGAGGTTTAACATGCCAGGCATCAAGCTCAACTCCGTCGGAATCCAGGTTTTCGCCGTCGCCCTGCTTTTAACCTTACCCGCCCTCGGTACCGCGAAAAGCGGCCCCGCGCCCGCCGCCAGGGAGAAACTGGCGACGAAGGTTTCGATTTCCCTCGTGGACGGCATCGTGGCGGACGACAAGGGGAATTTCTACATGGCCCAGCGCGACCACAACATCGTGAGCCGGGTGGACGCCCAGGGACGGATCGAGCGCGTGGCCGGGTCGGGCGAGGCCGGTTTCTCGGGCGACGGCGGACCCGCCGTTAAAGCCAGCCTGAGGACCCCCGCCGGACTGGCCCTCGACAAGGACGGCAACCTGTATATCGCCGACCGCGAAAATCACCGCGTCCGGAAAGTGGACGCCAAGGGGACCGTCACAACGGTCGCAGGGAACGGCACAGCCGGGTTTAGCGGCGACGGGGGGCCGGCCGTCGAGGCCAGCCTCAACCTGCCGTCCGGGGTGGCGGTGGACGACAAAGGGACCCTTTATATATCCGACCGTTCCAACAACCGCATCCGGACGGTCGATCCCAAGGGGATTATCCAGACCTTCGCGGGCTCGGGCGTCGCCGGCTTCCTCGGCGACGCCGGGCAGGCAAAATTAGCCCAACTGGACAAACCGTTCGGGATCGCCCTGGACAAAAAACGCAACCTGTACATCGCCGACCGCAACAACAACCGCGTCCGGAAGGTGGACGCCAACGGCGCCATCACGACCGTCGCGGGCGACGGCGGTTTTTTCTTCATGGGCGATAACGGCCCCGCCTACAAGGCCAGCCTGGCCGCTCCCACGGGCGTGGCCGTCGGCGATTCCGGCGCGATCTACATCGCCGACCGCAACAACAACCGGGTGCGCGCCATCGACAACCTGGGGATGATCCGCACCGTGATCGGCACCGGCCAGCAGGATTACAACGGCGATTCCGAGGTGGCCAGGGAAACGAACCTCCACCTCCCCTTTGGGGTGGCCCTCGACAAAAACGGGGACCTCCTCGTGGCGGACCGTTCCCATTACCGCATCCGGCGCGTCAACGTCGACACCGGCAAGGTCGAGACCCTGGCGGGCAACGGGGTCAAGATGTTCCAGGGCGACGGCGGCCCCGCCACCGGCGCGGGCTTGAGCTTTCCGCAGGGCATCGTGGTCGACGGCAAGGACAACGTCATTTTCTCCGACAAGGGCAATTTCCGTATCCGCAAGATTTCCCCGGACGGCATCATCGACACCATCGCGGGCAACGGCACGCGGGGGACGCTGGGCGACGGCGGTCCGGCGCGCGACGCCGCCCTTTATGGGGCCACCTCGCTGGCGATCAACGACAAGGGCGAACTGTTTTTCCTGAGCCCCAGCGGTTTCGTGAACCTGATCCGGAAGATCGATTCCAAGGGAATCGTCCATCATTTCCTGGGGACCTCGGACAAACCTTACCTGAAAGCCATCCGGGCTACCGCCATGGGCCTTTCGGCGGCCAGCAAAATCGCCCCCGTCACGCAATTCTCCGATATCGCCCTGGACAAAAAGGGCAACATATTCATCGCCGACCGCATCAACCACCAGATCCGCAAGGTGGACGCCAGGAAAAACGTGAGCCCCATCGCCGGGACGGGGGACTCGGACTACACGGGGGACGGCGGGCCCGCGGTCAAGGCCGCGTTCCGGGACCCGCAGTCCCTGACCCTGGACGCGGAGGGGAATATTTACGTGGCGGACGCCGCCAATAACCGCATCCGGAAAATCGACACGAGGAACATCGTCACGACCATCGCCGGCAACGGACGGCACGAGGACTCCGGGGACGGCGGACCGGCGCTTCAAGCCGGACTCCGCTCCGTCGACCGCCTGACTTTCAGCCCCTCCGGCGAACTCCATGTCGTGGAAACCAATACGCACGTCATAAGAAAAATCGACAAAAACGGGACCATTCAGACCGTCGCCGGCCAGGCGGGATATCAGGGATATTCCGGCGACAACGGGCCCGCCGCCTCGGCCCTGCTCAAAAATCCGGCGGCCATCGCTTTCGACTCCAAGGGCAACATGTATATTTCCGACATGGGGAACAACCGCATCCGGAAGGTGGACGCCCAGGGGACGATTTCCACCATGGCCGGGTCCGGAGCGTTCGGCTGGGGACAGGAAGGCGAAACGGTCGAAATTTATACCCAGAACTTCCCATGATCCATCGGACGGACATGCGGCGCGACAGGTCCGGGCTTCATGCCTTGACTGCCTCCGGCGGCCATTTCAAAACCCTGAAAAGTCAATAAAGACGAATCACCTGGAGACCGACACATGCGAACTTATTTCAAGCCATTGGCCATTATGACCTTGTTGATCGCCGCCGTGTTTGCCCCCATCCAGGGCGCCCAGGCCGCGGACACGGACGTTTTGTTGAGTGTCCTGAAAAAGGTGGACAACCTGGTATGCGTCGCGCCGGACAAGATCAAGGAGTTCTACAGCCCCAAGCTGGTCATCATGTTCGACGACAGGCGCGCGTTGCTGGAGAGCCGGATCGAATCGTACCAGAGCATGAAAGCCGATTTTCAGGGGATAAAATGCGATTTCAAGCGCGCGTTGCTTACCGGCCACGTGGGCCCGCAGGTGGGTTACGTGCTGGTGGACGAACTGATCAGCGTCAAATCCCGGCTGAGCACGGACGAACGCCAGCATAACGTTTGCACCTACGTCTTCGCCAAGGAAGGCTCCGCCTGGAAAATCATTCACGAGCATTGCTCCAGCTTGCCCGACTATTCGATCGCCCCGGGAGAAGACGGGTTGTACTACTACCACAACCCCGTTTACTGACGGCCGGCGCTTGCCCGGCGCGGAGGCGGGAATCGCGTTCCGGCGATCGCGTCAGCGTCATCGCCGCGCCGCCTCCGGGCGCATGCCCGGCGACAAGGAGTTTCATGCCCGAACCATCCGGAAAACCCGATCCGCTGGGCGCCACATGGGACGGAAAGGGCGTCAATTTCGCCCTGTTCTCCGAACACGCGGAAAAAGTCGAGTTGTGTTTGTTCGATTCGGCGGACGCGGTCAAGGAGTCCCGCCGAATCCCCCTGACCGGCAAAACGGAACATGTCTGGCACGCCTATCTTCCCGGCGCGGGGCCTGGCTGTCTCTACGGATACCGCGTCCACGGCCCCTACAACCCCCAGAAGGGATTACGGTTCAACCCCGCCAAGGTCCTTATCGATCCCTATGCCAAGGCCGTGGGCCGGACCGCGCGTTGGGACAACTCGCTGTTCGCGTACAATTTCGGCCACCCTGACGAGGATTTGTCCATCAACGCCCAGGACAACGCGGCGTTCGTCCCGCTCGCGAAGGTGGCGGACCACGAATTCGACTGGGGCGGCGACGCCCCGCCGAACATCCCCTGGGAACAAACCATAATCTACGAGGCGCACGTGAAAGGCCTGACGCGATTGCGCCCCGAAACGCCGGAGGAACTGCGCGGGACCTACGCGGGGCTGGCCCGCGGACCGGTCATCGACCACCTGAAAGCATTGGGGGTGACGGCTCTCGAACTCCTTCCCATCCAACACCACGTCGACGAGCATCACCTGTTCGCGAAAAACCTGACCAACTACTGGGGCTATAATACGCTCTCGTTTTTTTCCCCCGACATCCGGTATTGCGCCAGGGAAACGGAAGATCCCGCGCGGGAATTCAAAAAAATGGTCCGCGCCCTGCACTCCGCGGGCATCGAGGTCATCCTCGACGTGGTCTACAACCACACTCCCGAGGGGAACCATCTGGGCCCCACGTTCTCCCTCAAGGGGATCGACAACGCCGCGTATTACCAGCTCAATCCCGGAAATCCGAGATACTATATGGACTACACGGGGTGCGGAAACACGTTGAACATGCGCCATCCCCGGACGCTTCAACTCGTCATGGACAGCCTGCGCTACTGGATCGAGGAGATGCACGTGGACGGATTCCGCTTCGACCTGGCCAGCGCCCTGGCGCGCGGCGACCGCGGGTTCGAAAAAATGGGCGCCTTTTTGAACCGTGTCCAGGAAGACCCCGTCGTCTCCAGGGTCAAATTGATCGCGGAGCCCTGGGACCTCGGCGAGGGCGGCTACCAGGTGGGGAATTTCCCCAAAGGCTGGAGCGAATGGAACGGGCAATACCGCGACTCCGTCCGCAAATTCTGGAGAGGCGACCGGGGCATGGTCGGCGCCCTGGCCACGCGCCTGGCCGGGAGTAGCGACTTGTATCAATGGGACAACCGCCAGCCGACGGCCAGCGTCAATTTCCTCGTTGCCCACGACGGCCTGACGCTCCACGACCTGGTCAGTTACAAGCGCAAACACAACGACGGCAATAAGGAGGAAAACAAGGACGGGACCGACGAAAACTTCAGTTGGAACTGCGGCGTCGAGGGCGACACGCCCAACCGCAGGGTCCGGAACCTGCGCGAAAAGCACAAACGGAACCTCCTGGCGACGCTCGCGCTTTCCCAGGGAATACCCATGATATGCGGAGGCGACGAGTTCGGTCGCGCGCAACGCGGCAACAACAACGCCTATTGCCAGGACAACGAAATCGGCTGGCTCGACTGGAATTGGGACGAAGAGCGGAAACGCTTCCTGGAATTCGCCCGCCGGGCGATCGCGATCAGAAAAAAACATCCCGCATTCCGCCGCCCCGATTTTTTCGCCGGACGCGCGGACGCCCGCTCCGGGACAAAAGACGCGACCTGGTTCTCCTCCTCCGGGCGGGAGATGAACAACGGCGACTGGACGGATTCGCATCACCGCAGTTTGGGAATGCGCCTGACCGGGCGCGCTCCAGGCGAAGCCGGCGGCAATGAAACGCCGGAGGAAGTTTTTCTACTTCTCCTGAACGCCTATCGCAAAAACGTTCCTTTCGTCCTGCCCGCCCACAGGAGCAAAACGCGATGGGAAACCGTTCTGGACACGTCGGAGCCGGACGCGAAAAAACGCGTGGCGCGCGGCGGCGCGGTCTTCGATTTGCAGGCCCAGTCCCTGGTATTATTCCGTCTCGTCGGCCCGGGGAAAAAGAAGGCCCCCTGGCGGAGAAAATCATTGTCCGTTGAAAAAAAATCGCAACGGCCCTAGGATATCGAAAAATCCGGTCGAAACGCATGACCGCGCGGAAACGGCAAAACGAGGCTCTATGAGCGCAGACCCCGGCAACCGTAAAATCGTCGTCCGATTGGACCGGGACTTGGAAGACATCATCCCGCAATATCTGGAAAACCGGCGCAAGGACATACAGGAAATCCTCTCCGCCCTGGAACGGAGCGATTATGGGACCATCCGGACATTGGGCCACAGCATGAAAGGTTCGGGCGGAACATATGGGTTCGACGCCATCACCCTCATCGGCTCGAGTATCGAGCGTTCCGCCGGGGACGGAATCGAGGAATCCGTCCGTAAATCCGCGGGCGAGCTTGCGGAATTTCTCGATCGTCTCCAGGTCGAATACGATTGATCCCGGCGCGGGCCGGTCTCTCTAACAGGACGCTGAAAAAGTCCCTTTTGTGCCCATAGCAACACCCTCCTGTCATCAGGGTGTTGCACTTGGTTTGTGAATTCAAGGCATCCAGAAAGCCCTTGAAAATACTGGATTCCCGTTTTCACGGGAATGACGGCAAAAGACTAAAAAATAGTTTTTCGGCAACCTGCTAAAAGTTTTTGTGATCACACCCAAATCGACAACGCGCGGCCTTGCCGGAACAGCGAAAATTCTCCTGTTGGCCCTCGTCCCATGCCTGGCGGGCGGACCGGGGGCATGGGCCGGGCCCGCCCTGATCAAGGAAAAAGGGTGCGACGCCTGCCACCGGTTCTCCCCGCGCGACGCCGCAACCCCGGAATCCGCCAGGGGACCGGACCTGTTTTACGCCGGGAACAAATTCCGCGAGAAGTGGCTGGTCGAATTTTTGCACAAGCCGGCCGTCGTCCGGAAAGCGGGATATATCACCGACCCCGGTTTCCTCGAGGGCAAACCCGAGGCCCCGCCGCATGTCGCGGCGCCCCTCGACGAGGCGAAAACTCTGGCCGGTTATCTGACGACGCTAAAACTTCCCGGCATCGAGGAACCCGCCGGGGACATCGACCCCTTGTCGAAAGGAAACCGCGCGAAGGTAAAAATACTTTTCGAGCGCAATTACGGTTGTAGCGCGTGTCATGAGACCATCAACCTCGCGGGAAAAATCCATGGCGGCGTGTCCGGGCCTTCGTTGGTCGACGCGGGAAACCGGCTGACCGCCGGATGGGTTTCCCGGTGGCTGAAGGACCCGAAGCTGTTTCTGGAGAAGGGACGCATGCCGGCGTTCAAGCTGGACGACGAAACCGCCGCCCAACTCGTCAAATACATCCTGTCCATGAAAAAAGAAAATTTGAAGTAAACTCATGCGACGTCTTCCATTGAATTTGGCGCTGGCTGTCGGCAAGGTCCGCCGGTGGGGGCTTTTGTCTCTCCTGGCGCTGGGGCTCGCGGTTGCCGGTTGCAACCAGAAACCCTCGCCGGAGGCGCCGCGCGCAACACCGCAAACTCCGGCGGACCGCGTCGAAAATCCCCAAACCCCGGCTCCGGCGCCCGTCGAGAAGGCGAGCCAACAAATCAAGGACGCCTACCAATGGTACTGCGCCCAATGTCACGGAATACATGGAAAGGGCGACGGCATCAACGCCCATCTACTGACGGTCTTGCCGCGCAACCACGCCAAGGCGGACTATCTGGAAACGCGGACCGACGAGCAATTGTTCCAGGCCATCAAGTTGGGCGGACTGGCCGTCGGACGCGCCCCCTGCATGCCCAGTTGGGGCCACACCCTCGACGACGGCACGATCCATGGCCTGGTGCGCTACATCCGCGAACTGTGCGATTGCGCGGCCTCCTGACCGGGCCAACCGCCATCTCCGTCCGAAAACGCTTTTTGAATTCCGTTGCCATGGACTGTAAGAGCGTCTAACAAAATGAAGTCCCCGTAACTTCCTCCCCCTTCCAAGGGGAGGCGAGGAGGG
>JACRGP010000104.1 GCA_016217765.1 Nitrospinota bacterium
CCCGACGCAAATCAGATCAATTGACACTAGACCCTCTTGACCGTGGTGTTCTGATAAACGTCGTAGCCCCCCCCGACGCAAATCAGATCAATTGACACTTGACACTGATGGGATGGGCATAGGCCGTGCCAATACTCGTCGCCCCCCGCGCGGGGGCGTGAATCGGGGAATCCCCCCAACCCCCTTTGCAAGGGGGGGGGGGGCGCTTCCTGCGCGGGGATGACGTGGCGCCCTTCGACAGGCTCAGGGCGACGATTTCCCCCGCATATGCGGGGGGATGTCGTCAGGGTGTCACGGTTATGGGGCGAGCGCCTTCCCAAAGGCCGTGCAGGTTGCAATGCTCGATGGCCCGCAAGGTGGCGGAGCGGTCCAGCGCGATCATGATCTTGCAGACGGGCTGGGTGAGGTTGGGCGTCAAAATGAACTTGGTCAGGAAGATGTCGTCGGCGTAGAGATCGATCCAGTCGATGTAATGAGACGGGATCATCTCGTGCAGTTTTTCGCCCACGCGCACCTCCGCTTCGAAGGGGACTCCGGCCTTTATCGAGTCTGGCGCGTGGATTTGCGGGACGTGTCCCAACTCCAGTCCTTGCAATTTGTTTTTGTCCTTGGCGCGGTTGATTTGCCTGAACAGGTCCGTCTCGCTTTTGTCCTGCGCCCGGGCGGGCGCGGCGCCCGGCAGGGCATGAGCCAAAGCGGCCGTTATGGCCACGGCCGCCCCCTTGCGTAGAAACTCTCTTCGATTCAAGCCGCTGGTATCCATGAAAGTCCCTCCTTATCGTCGAATTATTCCGCATTCGATCCGTGCTGGCGACCGGTGATTTCCCTCCATATAACGTATCATTGTTCCGGGCGGGATTTGTGGATTAAAATGGATGCCGGTATTGGATTCATTCTCCCCTCGTCATCAGGAGACTCTTTATGCGTGTTGCCGCTCATTATCTGTTTGCCATCGCCGTGATGAGTTTCTACGGCGGGAAGGTCTGTCCGTTCGTGGACCGTTTGGACCTCGCCGGTTGGTTTGTCCTGTTGCTCGCGATTTTCGGCGCGGTCTTCGCCGTCCGGTCCTTCGTCGTGGCGCGCCTGTTTCCCCGCGTCCCGTATGAATCGCAGGTCAATGCGCAGTTTGACCTGGAGCTGTGCGCTTTTTTCGTTGTGGGGATGGCGATCGCCGGTTACAACAACGCGTTTCACGAGTTTCCGCTGGTGAGCGGTTACAAGATGATCTTGGGTTGCATGGCGCTGGGGTTTTATTCTGCCTGCGATCTGGCGCTGGAACGGGAACGGACGATCTCGGAAATTTTCGAGCGCTCCGGCCAGGAAGTGGGGTCCTTGGGAAAATATTTTCCTCTGACGCGCCGGTTTTCCCTGGTGGCCGCCGCCAGCGTCGCGATCCTGCTGGTGGTTTTATACCTGGTGATGGCGAAGGACCTGGTCTGGATCATCAAAATGGACATCGACGACCTGCCCGCCGCCAGGGTGTCCGTCCTGAAGGAACTGGTTTTTGTCTGTCTGGTCATTTTGGGCGAGATCGCCAACCTGATCGTTTCCTATTCGCGCAATTTGCGGCGGTTCTTCGCC
This sequence comes from Nitrospinota bacterium, assembly GCA_016217765.1. Taxonomy (GTDB): domain Bacteria; phylum Nitrospinota; class Nitrospinia; order Nitrospinales; family JACRGP01; genus JACRGP01. The sequence goes on from JACRGP010000104.1 coordinate 1,582, forward strand.
TGCCAGAACGGCGCGTTGACGGCCGTTGCCGAAGGAGACTTGAAGAGCCGGGTCCCGGTCAGCTCCAACGACGAGTTCGGGGTCATGGCGCGGTACACGAACAGGATGATCCGCGACCTGGACGAGCGCAACCGGGAGTTGCGGGAGACGCAGTTGGAGATCGTCCGGCGTCTGGGCCGGGCGGCGGAGTACCGCGACAACGAGACGGGTTACCACGTCATCCGCATGAGCTTGTACTCGGAGAGCCTCGGCAAGGCCCTGGGCATGTCCGAACGGGAAAGCGAGACGCTCCGCTTCGCCAGCCCCATGCACGACGTCGGCAAGATCGGCATCCCGGACAACATCTTGTTGAAGCCGGGCAAGCTGGACGAGCGGGAATGGGAAGTCATGAAAACCCACGCGGCCATCGGGGCCGAAATTTTGAAGGGGAGCCGGAGCGAGTTGTTGAAAATGGCGGAGGCCATCGCCCTGACGCATCAGGAAAAATGGGACGGGTCGGGGTATCCCAACGGCTTGGCGGGCGAGGACATCCCGGTCGTGGGGCGCATCACGGCGGTCTGCGACGTGTTCGACGCGTTGACCAGCGAACGCCCGTACAAGAAGGCGTGGTCCGCGGAGGAGGCGGTGGACTATATCGAGACCCAGAGCGGCAAACATTTCGATCCCCGGCTGGTCCCGCTGTTCAAGTCGGTCCTGCCGGAGATCTTGGCGAGCAAGGAGAAATACCGGGAGAACCAAGGGCATTAAGGGCGCCGAAAAGTTGTTTTATGGTTTTTGACCGTCATTCCCGCGTAGGCGGGAATCCAGTGTTTTCAAGGGATTTCTGGATGCCCGCTTGCGCGGGCATGACGCTTTTGGGGCCAATAGGGATTCCCCGGCGATTTGTTAAGCCTATCTGGGCATGGGTTTCCGGGACGCGCGGGCTTTCTTGAGTTTCTCCGCTTTCTCCTTGTCTTCCCACCACAGCTCGGCGACGTTGCTCAGGATCGCGGATTGCGACGGGTTGACCGGCGGCCGGGAGAACTTGTTCCAGTAGACCAGCCGGTCGTAGGGGATATACCAGTGAGGGACGATGTAGAACTGGTGGGTCAGAATCCGGTCCATCGCCTGCAAGGCGTCGATCGCTTCCTTCCGGTTTTGGGCCTGCAGGATCGTTTCGATCAGTTCGTCGACGGCGGGGTTTTGGATGCCCGCGTAATTGTGCGTCCCGTGGGTTTTGGCTGAAGCCGAGCCCCACTGGTTTCTCTGCTCGATGCCGGGAGCGCGGCTTTGCGGGTAATCGATGGCGACCATGTCGAAATTGAAACGGTTGAGCTTTTCCTCGTATTCCGCCGGTTGCGCGAGCTTGATCTCCATGTCCACGCCCAGCTTGCGCAGGTTGTTCTTGTAAGGCTCCGAAATCCGCATCCATTCCGGGTCCTCCAGGAGCAGGGCGAAGCGGAGCGGCTGTCCGTCCTTGACGCGGACGCCGTCCGCGCCCATCCGCCATCCGGCGCGGTCGAGGATTTGATTGGCCGTCCTGACGTTTTGCTCCAGCGGCAGTCCCTGGCCGAGAGCGCCGACCGGTTTGGTGAGAACGGTTTGGGGCACGAAGGCGCCGTATTTGGCGCGAAGCGCCGTCAAAAGGCTTAAGACTTCTCCTTGCGGGAGGCCGGCGGGTTTCATTTCCGGGTGGTTGTCGAAGTAACACTCGTTCCGGAGGTACTGGCCGTAGAAGAGGTTCTTGCCGCTCCAGTCGAAATCGAAGGCCAGGGAGACGGCGGCGCGGACCATCCGCGACTTGAAAATGTCCCGGCGCAGGTTCATGACGAAGCCTTGCATGCCCGCCACCCTCTTGTGCGGGAACTCCTCGCGGAGGTAATACCCTTTTTTGCGAAAACTTCCCTTGTATTCGAGGGCCCAGTCTTTCGAGCTGTTGACGGCGTTGACGTCGAACTCGCCGCTCTTGAAAGCCTCGCGCATGGCCGCCGGGTCGTAATAGATTTTCCAGACGATGCGGTCGAAGTTGAACCGCCCCCGGTTCACGGCGAGGTCCTTTCCCCACCAGTTGGGGATGCGCTTGAGCGCGATGAATTTCCCGAACTCGTATTTTTCCACGGCGTACGGCCCGCTCCCCACCGCGGTCCGGTCGAAGTCCGAGCCGAACGCCTTGCCGGGTTCCCCGTAGACGTGTTTCGGAAAGATCAATAAATTCCCGACGACGAGGGGCAGATGGGGATTGCGCGTTTTAAAAACGAACCGGACCCGGCGCTCGTCGAGTTTTTCCGCCCTCTCGACATCCTTGAACATCGCGCGGTAGATGGGATGGTATTCCGGGTTATCGCGCAGTCCGAACGAGAATACGAAATCGTCGGCGGTGACCGGATGCCCGTCGGAGAAGCGGGCGTTTTCATAAATACCGTAAGTGAGCGAAAGCCCGTCGTCGGCCAGGTCCGCCGTCTCGACGAGGGAGCCGTATTGCGAATAAGGCTCGTCGTCGGAGGACGTCGTCATGGCGGTTTGAAACAGCAGGCCGGCCAGGTCCGCGGGCAGGGCCCCCTTGAGCGAGGCGGGGTTGAGCTTGGTGAAGGCCCCGAATTCTCCCAGGTTCAGCGTCCCGCCCTTGGGAGCGGCGGGATTGACGTAGGCGAACGGCTGTCCCGGCTTGTATTTCAGCCCCTCGGGGCCGTACAACGACAGGCCATGAAGCGGAACGGCCAGCGCCGGTTCATAGGGTAGAAACAAAGATAAAACGATCAGCGGGACCGCCAAACGCCAACCGAACGCTTTGGCCTTGAGTATGGAATCCCGGTCGGTTTGGGGACTCATAAGGACATTATAATATTGCCCGCTTTGTTCTCGATGTCCCGCTAGGACAAAATAAAAGTTTGAAACCCATCGAAATAACTGGTTTGGTCGATCAAATCAAAAACCTCGACTAAATTGTGCCGGCCTGCCGCCATGGGAGAAATTGTAATAACGATTTGCCAGTTAAAATCGAATCCGGGCGCCGAAAATTCTCCGAAATAGGGATTGATGTAGATAGATTTTGGCGGCCACTGTTCAGGATTGTAATCCGCCAATAGCGCGTTTGATTTTTGTCCGTATTTTCGAAGGTAAATGGTTAGCAGGCAAGCCCCTTCTTTTTTTATGTCCACGGATTTGATGGCGGATGAGGTTAACGCCAGATTCTGGCTGGTATTCTTTTCGAATTTCAGGGCCGTTTCCCCGAGAGCCTTGTCCTTCTTTTCTATTTTTTTCGCGAGGACGGGGGATTCCGGGATTTCCACAGGCGCTAAGTAATCGGCATTGTAGGAAGGAGGGATGAATCGAGAGATATTCTTGTCGAGTTCATGGATCCGCATGTTCCCAATTTCTTTAATCAGTTTGAGAGAGTCGGAAGGGAGATTGAAGGAGCTATTGGCGTAGTATCCCCCTATCGAAAAATTCTGAGGCGGAGCGTCGAGATGACTTATGAGGACGATTTTGTCCGGTTTTTCCCCCGCGGCAAAATTGTACATGGATTGTCTGAGCCGGGCGGCAAAATAGCGGTTCAATACGGACGTTTCGCTTGGAAGCCATAATACAATGAAATGTCCAGACGGTATTTCTTTTTGAACGTACGAGAAGACCTGTCGAGCTTCGGATATCGTCGCGGCGCCCGGCGGGAAGGGGGAAGTCGAACGTTTTATTAAGTTGTCCGCCGGGGCGAACGTCATTCCCAACGCCAGCAAAGCCGAAAGAACGTATCTTGGGATGGAGCTGACGTTGTTCAGAAGGTCGAGAGTTTTCGCCGCTCCTTGCGCCGCCAACAGGAGAACAAACGGCAGGAGATAAATATAAGTCCTCGAGAAACCTCCTATCCCCAGCGCCAACATTACGATGATGGGAATTCCCAAAAGGGATGATATCAACGAGATCTCTTTTTTTGATTTTAAATCGAGCAAACCTATCCCGACGAGGCTGTATGCCCAATATCCCCAGGGGGCGGTCAAAAACAAGGCGGTTTGCGAAAAAAAAGCGGCGTCGATAGGAGTGTAGTTGTAGTTTTTTACGGCGGTCTTCAACCCCGGATAGATCAGGTAGAAGTAAACTCCGACCAAAAGAAGTAAAACCCCAAAGGCGATTGAAATCGAAATGAAATTCTTGTCGGGGAATCGCCGGTTTTCGATGGCGTCAAGCGATTTGGCGGCAAAACAATAAATTCCGGAAGCGGCCAAAAAAACTCCATTGCTCGGCAACGCGAGCGCCATGCAAAATCCCGATGCTATTAAAATTCCACCCCATAAGGGCGTTCCCTTATTTTCAAGAAGTTTGGTTGTCGCGAGAATTACCGTTAATGCAAAAAAAACGGTTAAAGCGTATCCGCGGCCTTGTTGGGAATAATTCAGATGCGTACTTGAAACCGCCAAAAGGCAGGCGCCGATAAAGGAGGCTTTGTTCGATATCGAAAGCGTTTTCCCGGCGACATATAAAAGAGGGACGGAGAAAACGCCGGCAAGGAAAGAAGGGAGCCGAAAAAATATCTCGTTTTCTCCCAGGAGCCGCATGCAAAGATTGGAAAGAAGGCTAAATAACGTATGCTGATTGGTGTCCGGATAATAAAACAAGATCTCCTTCCACGGCAACAGCCCATACCGGTTGAAAGTAATGGCTTCGTCTTCAACCAATGGGCTCCCAAGGTATGGAAACCGCAGTAATGCCGCCAGAGCGGCGAGCGCTATTGGCGTGACAAAACGATTCCGTGAGGTTCGAAGGCCTTCTGGCTCCATGAGCTTTTTGACGTTGTTGGCAAGCCTGATAAGTTGGGCGATTCCTTTTTTTGAGCAACCGCTAAATACGAGGTCCGAAAAAAGACCGGAGAAACGTGTCAGAGTCGGTTCCGCGACCGATGGCTATGTTGTCGATTTCCGCCATGAGCAATTGTATATGCGCGTTGCGTTATGTCAATTAGCCTCTTTGGGGAAAACGCGGTTGGCCTGCCGTGTCATCGCAAGGGGTTTAAATTTAAATGGCGGGATTCGCGATCTCTTTTTAAGGCGTGAGGCTCAAGAATTTTTCGGGTTTTGCCGCGCGATTTCCATCTGAAACGCTTCCGCCGTAAGCGGTTTGCGGTGGGTTGTCCATCCCCCAAAACGCATCAAGGGGTTGGCGCTTGCGAGCCAACCCCAAGCTATTGCATGACCTGGGAGAAAATGGTTTGATTGTAGTATCAAAAATGATATCATATGGGCATGTCAAAGGACGAGCTTGAAAAACTGCTGAAGAACACGATCAAGCGCGGGGAATTGGAAACCTTACTGCTCAGATTGGGTTTTCGAAAGAAGGCCGGAAAAGGATCGCATCTGAAATGGATTAAAAAGGGGTTGCCTCCCATCGTCATGGCAACGCATACCAAAGAGGTCAAACCCTATCAACTGAAACAAGTCATTCAAGTATTACGGATTGGAGGTTTGCTATGAAGGGAAAATCAAAAAAGAAGAAATTCAAATACCTGGTCACCATTGCCTGGTCGGAGGAAGATCAGGCTTATGTCGCTACGGCCCCGGAATTGCCCGGTTGCGCCACGCACGGTTCCAGCATGAACGAAGCCAGCAAAAACATCGAAGACGCGATAGACACCTGGCTCAGAGGCGCAAAAGAAAGCGGCTATCCTATTCCGGAGCCTGTCGCGACCAAGACCTATTCGGGGAAATTCATCGCGCGGATCGACCCCCGCCTGCATCGCCAGTTGGCCATGAAATCGATCGAACAGGGGAAAAGCCTGAATCGTTTTGTCGAGGAAATTTTAAAAGAAGCGTTTATATGACCCTTGAAATTTTCGCAATACAGATCGCCTTGGCATTAACTGGGTGGTCACGAAAAGTGTTTGCAG
>JACRGP010000105.1 GCA_016217765.1 Nitrospinota bacterium
TCACCGCGTTCCGTCATTGCGAGCGCCAGCGTGGCACTCGCGATGACGACGCTGACGCGGTCGCCGAAATGCAAATCCCCCTAACCCCCTTTGCAAGGGGGGATAAAACAAAAGCGCTTTTGGCGATGGAATGGCTCCCCCTGGTAAAGGGGGGACAAAACAAAAGCGCTTTTGGCGATGGAATGGCTCCCCCTGGTAAAGGGGGCCGGGGGGATTCTACAAGGGGGATATGATGGTGGAAGGCCGTCATTGCGACCGCGAGCTTGCGAAGCGGGAAGCAATCCAGTAGCCTGGATCGCCACGCCGCCCAGCGTGCCGCCGGCCCCAACGGGCGTGTCCCGGATGGCGAACCCGGCAGAATTGAGGGCAATTCAAGTTTGGCCAGTCGCCCCCGCGGCGAGTGGGCGGCTCGCGATGACGAATGTCCATACTATTATGGACTGATTAGTAACTATCAACAAACCGGTTTCGCTGTTACAAGACAGGCCGAGTTCGCGTAAACGGGTCCGGATCGATGGACTTCAAACCCGGCCGACCGGACCTCGGCGCATAGCTCCTCCTTCGCCAGCAAGTCGTACAACCGGGTCGCAAACCCCGCCTGCCAGTATTTTTTGTACAAAACGCTTTTCGCCCGGAATATAATATTTTCCAGCAAGCTCGGTTTTCGCTCAGGGAGTTCGTTTTATGGCCAAAAAACCATTCATCAACAAATACGGGTTCGTCGAGTACCCGTTTCTACACGATCAGCGCAAGGGGAAAAACTGGTGGTTCTGGAACCTGCTTGAGGACTATTTGAAGCGGCGCGCCCGGCAGAAGAAAGGCCCGGATTACACGCGCGACGATATGGACGAGGATTTCCGGCAGATACTGCCCGAAACCAAGCTGAAGTTTTACGCCTTGGTCCCGGCCGGCATGGGCATGGAGTTCAAACTGATCGGGAAATACGAAACGCCGGAACTCACCCATCTCGAGGACCCCGTCCCCTATATCGCGGAAAAGTACGGCGGCGGGAAATTCAAAGTGAACATTTATCACCAGGGAACGTTCGCCGGCACCGAGAACTACAAGGCCCACGGCGACCCCAAATGGGTCCAAATCCCCGACGACTCTCCCCTGGGAGCGTGACCCCCGGTCAAACCGGGGTCACAACTCTTCGTCCGGGTTCCGGGGTTTCTGGATCACCGGGACGGAAAACTTCAGGCTGGACGGCAGGGAGGAGGGAGTTTTTCCAAGCGGCTTATTCCCACCGTCGACTTCCAACCCGATGTAGATAGCGCCCTTGTGGACCTTCACGGGGTAGATCTTGGTCTTCATGTACGGGTTTTGCATGCAGTCCCCCGTCCTCAGATCGTAGCGCCACTCGTGGTTGGGACAGATGACAACCCCCTCCTCGATCCTCCCCTCGCCCAACGGGGAGCCCTTATGCAGGCACTTGTTGGCGATGGCGTGATATTTTCCCTTATAGTTGAATAAGGCGATTTCCTCGTCCTTCGCGGAGACGATGATGGACTTCCCGACAGGCAGGTCCTCTTGTTTGACGACTCGAACGTATTTCATGAAAACAACCTCGCAAAAAGCGGCGTATCGCCGCGGATGGCCCCGCCTCGCGCCAACGCGAGCGTATTATTTGACGTATTCGAACTCGCAGTGGGCGTAAACCAGGTTCAACGCTTTCTGGCCGCGTAGCCGCGTGACGGTTTGTTCCAAGGACTCCTGGTTGGAATGCAACCGGGCCCTGACCTCCTCCGGTTTCTGTCCGGTCTCCTGGGCCAGGCGTTTGTACTCCTCTTCGATGTCCCCCTGGGAGATGACGATTCGCTCCTGCGCGGCGATGGCGTCCAAAATCATATAGCCCTTGGCGTTGAACACCGCCTTCTCCCGCCATTCCTTCCGCGCCAGTTCCTCGTCGAAACCGGAATCCTCCAGTTTCATCCCGGATTTCGCGATCTGGTATTTCATCCCGTCCACCATGAAGCGGAGTTCCTTGTTCACCACGCTGTCGGGAGGCTGGAAGTCGGTTTCCTTGACGAGCTTGTTGAAGATTTCCTCCTTGATCCGGTATTCCTCCTCATGGTCCTTGAAGGCCTGCAAATCGGATTTGACTGTCCGCCGGAAACGCTCGACGGACTCCATTCCGATTTCCTTGCGCCGGACAAACTCGTCCGTCAATTCGGGCAGGACCAGCTTTTTGATCTCGCGGACGTTCACCTTGAACTCGGCGATGTCCAACTCCTTGTCTTCCGCGCTTCCGGGCACAGGCATGCTGACGCGGCGCAGTTTGTTGTTCCAATTCGCCGGGAGCGCCGCCTTGATGGTAAACTCTTCGCCCTTTTTCCGCCCGACAAGCTGGTCCTCAAAACCGGGGATCGTCTTTTTTTCCCCGATGCAGGCGGTGAAGTTCCTGGCCGAGCCGTTTTCCAATGGCTCGCCCTTCAGAGACCCCTCGAAATCCATGACGACGTAATCGCCCTTCTCCATGGCGCGCGAATCGTCGAAAGGCTCCAGCTTGCCGAAAGGTTGTATGATTTTACAAATGGCGGCTTCGACCTCGTCCTCGCCCGCCACCGGTTCCTTCTTCTTGAACTTCCATCCTTTGTACGGTATCAGCGGGATATTGGGCCGGATGTCGAGGACCACGGAAAAGGAAAGCGGCGCGTCCCTCTTGACTTCATTGAGGTCGCTGTGATCGATCTCCGGAGATCCCGCGGGCACGATTCCCGTTTCCTTCAATGCCTTGTCGTAGTATTCCTGCATGAGTTCCTGAAACAACTTGGTGAAGGACTGGACGGGGACCTGTTTTTCCAGGATATGTTGCGGGATTTTCCCCGGCCGGAACCCGGGCATCTGGATTTGCCGGTTCAAATCCCGGTAAGCGTCTTTTACCCTCCGGGAGACCACATCCCCCGGTATTTTAATTTTGAGTTTTCTTTTCAGAGCGCCAAGCTCTTCCACCATCAATTCCATAAGACCTCTCGTAAAACCATGTCAAAGTAATCCGTCTCTAGCAGATTGCTGAAAAACTATTTTTTAGTCTTTTGCCGTCATTCCCGTGAAAACGGGAATCCAGTGTTTTCAAGGGCTTTCTGGATGCCCGCTTGCGCGGGCATGACGATTTTTGGGCGCAAAAGGGTCTTTTTCGGCGCCCTGCTAGGGACAATTCATCCCCACCGCGCCATACCGTTCGGCAATGATCCTGTCGACCTCCATTTTCAACCGTTCGAGAATTTCCTCGTATGAATAAGAGCCCAAGGTCTCCGTCCCCTTCTTGAGGTTCACCCGCGACGGACCGCACCACAAGCCGAGGTCCGCGTCGTCGGTCTCGCCGGGGCCGTTGACTCTGCATCCCATGACCGCGATGGTGAGCTTGTACTTGTCGGCGTACCGGGTCATCTTGCGCGCGTCCTGGGCCAGTTCGACGAACTTGTTGTTTTCCACGCGCGAACAACTGGGGCAGGATATGATGTTCATCCCCTCCATGAAGTTCTCCGGGACCGACCGGAACCGCCCCTCGTCGATGTCCTTGAGGATTTCGCGGCCCACCTCGATCTCCTTCCCCTTCTCCTCGTTGGGCAAGGTAAGCGAAACGCGGATGGTGTCGCCGATCCCGGCGGAGATCAACTGCTCGAACGCGATGCGGGTTTTGATGATCCCCTCCGGCGGCAGGCCCGCCTCGGTCACGCCCAGGTGCAGGGGCACGTCCGGGCGCTCGGCGGCGAACCGCTTGTTGGCCTCCACGACCTTGGCGGAGTCCGAATCCTTCAACGACACGCAATAATCGGCGAACCCCATCTCGTCGAGCAGTTTGCAATGGTCCGCGGCGCACCGCACCATGGCCCCGATGGGATCGTCCTTATACTTTTCCTTGTAGTCCGGAGCGACCGAACCGCAGTTGACCCCGATGCGGATGGCGCAATGGTTCTCCCTGGCGGAATCGACGATAAACTTAACCTTCTCCGGGATGGTCTTGCGCTTTTCCAAATGAAACAGATGACCCGGATTGTACCGGATCTTGTTGACCAGCGGCGCGACCAGCGGCGCGATCTTGTAGTTTTCCTGGAGATCGACCGATAGCACGCTACGGGTGTTCTTACGCAGTTCCTTCAAGGCCTCCACGTCGGCCTCGCTGTCGATGGCGATGCGGATGACGTCCGCCCCGGCCCTTTCGAGGACTTCGATCTGTCTCCGCGTGGCCGCGATGTCGCGGGTTTGCGTCGCGGCCATGCTCTGGACGGCGATGGGGGAGTCCCCGCCGATGACCAGCGAACCGATGTGGATTTTACGCGTTTGTCGCGGTTTCATAAGTTGTATTCACAGGGCCGGAAGAACGCCCGCGTTGTGGGTAATCATTCTGAACCAAGGTTATCAAAAATACGGCGGGTTAACAAGCGTGCCGCCAACATGAACGGTGGATCCATGACCGCTTCAGGCTGACGCCGGAGCGGAAACCGCGTCTTGACCTTTCTCCATGGGTCCATTATGGGCGCGGTCGAGCGGGAAGGGATTTTCCCCGGACGTAAAATCGGGCAGGTTGTGCAGGGAGCCGTCCAGCCGCTGGACGAAAAGGGTCTCGAACCCCAACTCCTCGGCCATGCGCAACGCCTCGGCGTATTCCCTCTCCGTAATCATGCGCGAAATTCGCGGATCGGCCAAAGCCTTGTGCACGGGCCGGTACTGGCTCATCAGGCTCAACGGTATTTTGGGAGACATCTCCAGGGCGACGAAGCAGAGCGTCTCCCACGTGCCCGCCAGGCCGCCGGGAAGAACAAGATGGCGGACCATGACCCCGCTGACGGCCATCCCCGCTTCATCAAGAGTCAACGGCCCGGCCTGGCGGAACATTTCCAGAACGGCGTCGCGCGAACGGCCGGCGTAATCCCGGATGTGGGAATACTCCTTGGCGACGGCATTGCTCGCGTATTTCAGGTCCGGCAGGTAGATATCCACGACCCCGTCCAACAGCCGTAACGTGGGGACGGCGTCGTAACCATTGGTATTGTAAACGATGGGGAGCGTCAGGCCCTTGCGCCGGGCAATGGATAAACTCTTCAACAACCCCGGCGCGACGTGCGAAGGCGACACCCAGCCGATGTAATGGACGCCCAGCGATTGCAGTTTTAGCATTTCATCCGCGACGGCTGAATAATCGTACTCGGCGCCGAGACGGTATTGCGAGATCTGGTAGTTCTGGCAATAGTCGCAGAGCATGTTGCAGGAGGAGACGAAAATATTGCCCACCCCGCGCCTCCCTGTCAGCGGGATTTCCTCGCCGAAGTGCCGGACGAAAGACGAAACCGTCAGCCGGTCGCTCTGCCGGCAAAAACCCGTTTCCCCGCGCGCGCGGTCCACCCCGCAAGCGCGCGGACAAACCCGGCACTCGCGATAAATCGCGTAGGCCGATTCAGCCCGCGCGTCCAACTCGCCGGGAGTTAAATTCAAATACCGGCCGTGCATGGCTCGAATTTCATCCTCCATTCCCCTGATAGAATTACTCCCCCTTGTAAAGGGGGCCGGGGGGATTCGCATCATGACCGCGAATAAAAGTTTCAAATCCCCCTATCCCCCTTTGCAAGGGGGGACAAAAACCGCATTCAGCAGTACATATTGCAAATCTTACTCTTCCTCGAAATAATCGGAATCGATCTTCTTTACCTCGTACACGGCGATATTGGAAACGCCCAAGTTGAAATCGATCATCAGTTGGGCCAGTTTCTCGCCGTCGATCAGGACGATTTTGCTGTCGATATTTTTTGCAAATTCCAAGGCTTCCTTGGAAAAGTCGGAAGTAGTGATAAAAACGCCTTTCTTGGCGCGTTGCCCCTGCAACGCTCCGGCGAATTTCTGAATCTCCGGACGCCCAACAGTCGCTTCCCAGCGCTTAGCCTGGAGGTAAATCGCGTCCAATCCCAACCGGTCTTCTTTAATGACCCCGTCGATCCCCTCGTCCCCTCTTCCGCCAATGGCGCTTCCAGCGTCGCGGACCGATCCTCCGTAACCCATCTTCACCAATAAATCGACGACCAGGCGTTCGAAAAATGAGGGAGAACATTTCTTGATCTTGTCCAATAATTCTTGCGCCAGACTTTCTCGCAAGATTTGATAGCCGCTTTCCAATGCTTCGATCGGCGTTTCCTGTTTAATCGATTCAACTTCCGCGGTCGCCGCGCTATTCTCCGCCGTCCCCTTTCGCCTTTCGACATATTCTGGGAACCGCTTTAAATAGTTCATGTCAATTCTAGCGGGATTTTGTTTCAGAACATCCAATCCTCGTTGCAATATTTTCACAACCCCCCTTTTGGGAGAATCCAGCAGACCGGCCATTCCAGTGTATACCTTAGCCCAGCGGACACGGTTCGCAAACTTCCCTTGCCTTCCGCTGGGCAATGATTCTCTCCTTTCTTCCTCGGTCAACTTAAAAAACAGAGCCAAGGCTTCCACGGCCTCGCGAATCGGGTGTTCTTTTTCGTCGCCCGCGAACTGGAGCAAGGGCAACATGATGGTTTGACAATCGGGAATAGCCATGAGTTTGCTCCTACGCCGAACCGTCAGATCACGATTTCTAATCTTTTGCCGTCATTCCCGCGCAGGCGGGAATCCAGCGGCTTTATGGTTTTTCTGGATGCCCGCTGTCGCGGGCATGACGTTTTGGGGCAACGTCCGGGGGGCCAAATCCACAATATAGACATGCCACCGTTGGGGAGGGCCGTTCATTCGTCAATGCGGCGCAGTCGGCTGTTGGGCTGGAAGTCGCGCAAAACCTCCGCGCTGGCTTTGCCGACAAGAGCCGCGGCTTTCTTCCATTGCGCGATACGTTCGGACCTGTCGGCGTTTTTTTCCAAAAGGTCCAACGCCGAGCGCAGGACCTCGACCTTCGTCCGCGCGCCAATCCTTTTCTTAAGCCGTTCGATCCGTTTATTGTCCTGATCCTGTATCATCAGCGGTTTACCCATGACGCCTCCCATCGAATATATTTAATAGTATATTCGTGGATATATCAAGTCAACGGCTTTACATTTTGAGGATTATTACGGGGAGCGCCAAATAGAGGGCAGTTCAAATCCCCCTAAATCCCCCTTTGACAAAGGGGGACTTTCGCTCCCCTCTTTGAAAAAGAGGGGCGGGGGAGATTTTTATCCTTAACATGCAAAAACGTTGAAAATGCCGCCTGTTTTATGCTCCGAGCAATAAGACAGCGTACGATGAATTTGATTTAAAGACAAAGTCAAACCATGGCCGTCTTGGGGGTACTGCCGATCGGTTTGATGGGCAGGTCGGCCTTGTCCGCGGCGTATGTCTTGTTGGCGAGGTCGCCCCAGTGTTTGCCGAGAAATTTGACGGGCATGTGGCAATACCCGCTACACGGCTCCAGCGTCGTCCCGTGCTTGTCGACGAGCAAATCGTCGACGGCGTCGTGTCCTTCGTTCCTCTGCTCAACCCGTAATCGCTGGGAGCCGCGGGCACATGCCTGCCCTGAACGGCCAGGTCGGAAACGTCGTCGATCATTTGCTTCGTCGCGGGATTCATGCCTTACCTCATTGATTTTACGGGTTTTGTGAATATAGAGGTCTTTATTGCACTACGCAACGGGAAAACAATGGGTTATGCTACATAATGCCCGCGGGGTTTTATACTCACTTTTTAAACTTTAGAAATGTTAAAATACGGACTTCATGCCAGGTTCCGTTCCGTCAACTCACCTCTTCCGGTCA
>JACRGP010000117.1 GCA_016217765.1 Nitrospinota bacterium
GCTTCGATTGCCCTCGACAAGCGTTGTTCGCCATCCGAGTCGAGCCCGTTGGGTCCAGCGATATGCTGGCCGGGGAACGCCCCGGAGCGGATTGGCGCGGGCTTCGATTGCCCTCGACAAGCGTTGTTCGCCATCCGAGTCGAGCCCGTTGGGTCCAGCGATATGCTGGCCGGGGAACGCCCCGGCGCATGATGATCCCGTCGGACTTTATTCTCGACCGGGGAACCGCTGGCGGCCGGGGAACGTCCTGACGGGCAACCCTCCCATGATCGGCGAGACCGCATTTCATCCATTCATTTCCCACTTTTCGCCGGCCCTGTTCGTCGCCGGAGCGGCGGCGCTTTTCCTGGCGAAAAAGCGCGGCCAGCCGGAACTGGCCTGGGCGGCGTCCCTTAATTTCAGCGTCGGACTTTTAGCGGTCATGCTGGCGGCGTTTTCCGGCATGATTGCCGTCGATATCGGACGGTTCACTTCCGAGCAGGCGGAGGGACATCAAGGTTACTCGTTTCTTTTCGTCATACTTTACGGGATTTGCGCCGTTTATTCCTACACCCGCGCTTATTCCTCGACGGCAGTCCTGTTTTACGTCCTGAATTTTCTGGCGATGGCCGCCAGCGTGTACTCCGGCTACCGGCTGGTGTTTTTCTAATTTATACGCGGCGTCGCCACGCCGAACCGGTGGACCATCTCCCCTCCCCAATACCCCGCGGCGAGGAGGCACGTCAAGCCCGCCGCGAGCAGTATGACGTAAAGAGACGTTCCCGTTTTTCCTTTCCAAAACCGCCGGACCAGTAGCGCGGCCGCGAACAGGACGAGGGTCGCCGACGCGAATTCGGCGTGCAGGACCAGCGCGGTCTTGAACTTCGGCTTAACGTCCAAGGACAACGCGCCCAAAATCCCGGCAACAGCCGCGGCGAGCGCCGTCCAAAATCCCAGGAGCAGGTTGAAGCGGGCGGCGGCGAGCGTCGCTTCTTCCTTCTGTAATTTTCCGTAAAATTCGAACAGCGTCCCGGCAATCAGCAACGCCACCGGAAAATGGACCAGCAAGGGATGGAGTTTCGCGAAAAACATGCGATGGCAGGATCAAGGTTCAAGCGCCTGGCGTGACGCCCACTCGTCGCGGGGGCAAGGCGACGACGCGCCGCGATCGCCGGAATGCAATTTCCCGGCGCTCAAGGAGCGATCGCGGGCAATCCGGAACGGGCTGGCTTGCCCATGGAGGCTCTGCGCCGCAACTCCGCCAGGACCACGCCGGCGGCGACCGAAACGTTGAGCGATTGCATGGTCCCGCTTCCGGGGATGCTGACCACGGCGTCGCAACGCTTCTTGACTCTTTCCGAAAGCCCTTCCTGCTCGTTGCCCAGCGCCACGACGCAGGGAAAAGGGATTTCGATATCGTAGATGGATCGGTCGGCGGTCAGGTCCGCGCCCAGTACGAACGTTCTTGCGGCGCGCAGGTCCCGCAGGGACGAGGGCAGGTCGGCGCTTTGATAAATGGGGACCGTCTCCAACGCCCCTTCCGCGACACGCGCCAGAGACGGGCTTACCGCCAAGGGTTCTTTCTCCATCCCGACCAACAGGCCGACGGCCCCAAAAAAGGCGCAGGTCCTCAAGATCGCGCCGACGTTATGGACGTTTTCCACGCGGTCCAGGGCGACGAGAAAACCCTCCGGCGGCAAACCGCGCAGGGTCAGCGCCTGTAGCGACCCCGCGCGCGGCGGGCGGACCACCAGGATCACGCCTTCGTGGTGGACGCCCCCGGCCGCCTTGTTCAAGGACTCGGCGTCCAGTTCCCGGTAGGGCAGTTTGTGGTCCCGGCACCAAAATTTGATGGCGTTGACCGCGAGCGAACGCTCCTTGGAAAAGTAGAACCGGCACGTATCCTGGGGCCGGGCTTCGAAAGCGCGCATGCAGGCGTTCCAACCGCAAAGGACGAACTCGTTGTCTTTTTTCCACTGGGCGCGCGTCGTTGTTTTGCCGCGCAACTCCCGCTTTGCCGAATCCCTGGCTACCTTACGAAAAGCCCCTTCGCCCGGAGCGGCGCCGGATCCAGCGTGCCGGGTTTTCCTCGGGACCGAGGGACCGTCGACAATCCCCCCAACCCCCTTTGCAAGGGGGGGCGCCCTCCAGCCGTCGCGCTGGCGGGAGACGGCATTGAATCCGGCGTGACGCCTGGCTTTCCTTGCGTTCAAGGTGTCCTTGGTCCCGAGATGCGGGGTTTTCCCGCCGGTTTTATCTCTCTTTTTCCACATATTGGGAATTCATGTCGTCCAGCCGAGCGACCAGGAGCTCGATCAGCCGTTTTTGAATTTTGTTTACGAAAACCGGGTCCATCTTCCTCAGCGTTTTACCCTCGATCTTCAGGACGATCGCCTCTCGTTCGGCAAGGACGCTGGTGGTGCGCGGACACGAGCTGATAAGGGATATCTCTCCAAAAACGGCGCCCGGTTTCAACCGGGCGATCCGGACCTTTCCGGGCTTTTTGGTGGAGCTTAAAATGGCGCTTTTCGCGATTGCGATGACGCCCCGCAGAAGCACGTACAGAGCGCTGTCCACCTCCCCCTCCGAAATGATTTCCTCGGACGGAAGGTAGCGGATGGCCTTGCAATCCGCGGAAGCCAGGAACTCCATCTCCTCCCGGGAAAAATTCTCGAAAAAGGAGACGTCCTTGATCAATCCCGCCAGTCGATCTTTTTCCAGTCTTCGCCCGCCGGACATAAGCTTAAACGTTACGAACCTCCAAGAAAACGTCGCGCGCGAGCTTCCGGTTTATCGCTCCCTTTGCCGGTTCGCCCGCGCCATTTCGACCAGTTGGTTATTCATGTCGTCCAGACGCTTGACCAGGATCTCGATCAACCGTTGCTGGAATTTGGTGACAAACACCGGCGACAAACTGTACAGAAAATCGCCCTCGATTTTCAGGACGATGGCCTCCCCCTCGTCGGCGACGACGTTGGTGGTCCTGGGCTTCTTGCTGATGAGGGAGATCTCGCCGAAAACCGAACCGGCCTTGAGCGTCGCGATGAAGGCCTTGCCGGAGGAATCCGCTCCCGGTTGCGAGGGACCGCTGTTTTTATATATACCGACCGTGCCGCGAAGAAGGAGGTAGAGGGAACTATCCACGTCCCCTTCCCGGATGATCGATTCCCCGCCGTGGTAGCGGATGGCCTTGAAATTGGCGCCGGCCAGATATTCTCTTTCCTGAACGCTAAACTCCTTGAAAAAGGAGACGTCCTTGATCAACTCCAGAAACTGGTCCTTATCCAGCAATTTTTCCCCCCCGCGAGATTCATCCCCGCCGCTGATTCAAAGTTTTATCCAGGTTGTCCAATATGGGTTTTTCCCAATTCCTCGCTGTAAGATCGGAGGTCCATTGTCTCTTGGAAACGACCTCGACCTGCGTATTGGCGGGGTCGATTTTCTTTACATAAATCGTTATCCTCTCCCCGTAGCTGAAGGCGGTTTGTTCGCCTTCCGCGAGAAAGTACCCTTTTTTTTTGTTTTCCTCCACGATCAGGGGTCCCAATTCCCTGACGACGATGGGAATGGCCTCCCAAACGACCTCGAACGGGACCTGATAATGCCGGGAATTCCCCTTTCCCTGGTCCCTGATCCAGGTATAAGACGCGGCGCATCCCTGGCCGAACAGAACGGCCAACAAAAGAATACGCAGGAAACAGGCTTGCGGTTTGGAAGCGCGGTATTTCACGGGCAGTTTCGCTTGTCCGAAGGACGCCGGTTTTTTCGCCGAGCGTACAGCTGGATGCAACGGGCTCGACTCCAATGGCGAACGAACATCATCGAGGGCAATCTCCGCCCGAAGTCCCTGGAGCGCCTGACAAAATGAAGTTTTCCATA
>JACRGP010000108.1 GCA_016217765.1 Nitrospinota bacterium
AATAAGTTATACATAAACTTATCATAAAACACATCAGGCCGCAAAATATCAAATCCTCGCCATGACGCCGTTGTTGACCGTCTCCACCCGTTGCCGGTCGAACAGGATTTCCACCAGTTTGAAGGCGAACTCCATGGCCGTTCCCGGCCCCCGGCTGGTGATCATGTCGCCGTCCACCACCACGCGCTCGTCGCGGTAGGACACCCCCTCCAGTTTGTCCTGGACGGAGGGATGGCTGGTGGCGGCCCGGCCCTTGAGCAGACCGGCGGTCTGCAGGACCAGGGGGGCGGCGCAAATGGCCGCGATTTTTTTGTGGTTCTCCTGCATTTTCCTCAATAGGGCGAGCGTTTTTTCGCTTTTTTGCAGGTTGGACGTTCCGGGTTGCCCTCCGGGAAGGACGATCAACTCGAAATCCTCTCCCGAGACCGAATCCAACAGGCAATCCGGATAGACCTTGACCCCGCGGGAACCCTCAATGGGGCCGTCGCAAGTACCCGCCAGGGTCACGCGGGCTCCCGCCCGCCGGAGAATATCCACCACCGTGACGGTTTCGATTTCCTCGAATCCGGGAGCCAATGGCACCAGAACTTTTTTCATGACGGACACATCCTCAACAATATTGTGGGAATCTCCTGGTTGCCCCCGGCAACCCGTTTTTACTCTAGTTTAATGCTCCGGGGCTGTCAATTCCAGGTTTTCGGCGTTTCGCCGCAATTTATAGAGCGCCGCCCCGGTTCCTCTTGTACAGCGACCGCGGTTGCGCTAGAATTTAAAATGAACCTTATGGGCCGGATTGTCCGTTTGGAATTGCCCATTCAGCCCCATTTATGAAAACAGGCCCCGCCGATTTTTCCCGGCAAATCCAGAACATGTTCGGCGCCATCGCGCCAAAATACGATTTCCTGAATCGCGCGCTCAGTTGCGGGCGCGACCGGTATTGGCGCAGGAAAGCCGTGGACGCGCTGGCCCCCAGACCGGGAGATCGTTGCCTGGACATCGCGACGGGGACGGCCGACGTGGCGTTGGAGATCGCCTCCCGCGACCCCGGGAACATCCGGGTGGTCGGCGTGGACTTCAGTTCCCAAATGCTGGAGCTGGGGATCCGGAAGGTCCGCGCCCGCAACATGGAGCGATCGATCGCGCTCCAGCAGGGGATGGCCGAATCCCTGGCGTTCGCCAACGGCAGTTTTCACGGCATCGTCACGGCGTTCGGCATCCGCAACTTTTCCGACAGGGAAAAAGGGTTGAAAGAGATGTGGCGGGTATTGAAATCGAAAGGCCGGGTGGTGATCCTCGAGTTTTCCTTGCCCGCGAACCCCGTCCTCGGCCTCCTCTACCGGCTGTATTTCGAGCGTCTCCTTCCCTGGATTGGGCGGAGGGTCTCCGGACACCGGTCGGCCTACGGTTATTTGCCGCGGTCCGTCGGCGAGTTCCCCGGCCCCCGGGAATTCGTTCTCATGATGAAGAAGACCGGGTTTCAGGACGTCGCCTACAGAAACCTGACCTTTGGCATCGCCACGGTTTACACGGGATTCAAATATGCCTCATAAGTTGCTACGTTGGCTGGAAAAAATCCTCATGGTCCTTTGCGGCGCCGGAGTGGCCGGGATCTTGTACTTTTTATCCGACACGGTCCTGCCCCCGGGTTATTCTCCCGCCGGGGAACAACGCGCCGACGCGATAGAGACGAGCGCCCCCTATGCGGACCTCAAAGGGTATCAAGACATCCTTGACCTGCAAAAGGCCTTTGTCCGCAACGCGAAAAAACTGAAGCCCTCCGTGGTGAGCGTCAACAATCTGCGCAAAATCCACAAGGGGGCTTACCGCGGATCTTTCCACGGGCTTAAGGCGCCGGAATCATGGTTGCTTCAGTTCCGGGAATGGATGAGCGATTTCCTCGAACGCGAGTACGTCGTGGAAGGCTTGGGATCGGGCGTCATACTGGATAGACAGGGGCACATCCTGACCAACTACCATGTCGTCGAGGACGCGAACCGGATCCAAGTGAGACTGCACGACAACAGGGAATACAACGCCAGGATTGTCGGCACGGACCCGGTCACCGATCTGGCGGTCTTGAAAATTTTCGCGATCAAAAACCTGCCCGTCCCCGCTTTCGGCAGTTCGGAGCGGTTGAACGTCGGGGAATGGGTGATGGCCATCGGCAATCCCTACGGCCTGGACGGCACCGTGACCGTGGGCGTGGTCAGCGGGAAAAGCCGGTCCGACCTGGGGATCGCCACCTTCGAGAACTTCCTGCAAACCGACGCCTCCATCAATCCGGGGAATAGCGGCGGCCCGTTGATCAACATCGAGGGGAAAATCGTCGGCATCAACACCGCGGTGGCGGCCATCGGCGCGGGAGTGGGATTCGCCATCCCCATCGAGATGGCCAGGGCCATTGGAGAAGAACTGGTCCGCAAGGGCCAGGTGGAACGCGGGTGGCTTGGCGTGGGGATACAGCCCTTGACCCCCGATCTGGCCAGGTCCTTCAATATGCCCGAATTGGCAGGCGGCGTCGTCGTCAACAACGTGGACAGCGAAACGCCCGCCATCAAGGGGGGGATGCAACGCGGCGACATCATCGTCCAGTTCGACGGGCGGTCGATCGCCAACGCCAAAAACTTTCAGCAGATGGTGGCCAGCGCGCGAATCGGACGGGTCGTTCCCATAAAAATAATCCGCGACGGGCACGAAAAAACCCTGGAAATAAAAATCGGGAAAATGGAGTATTAGCAGACGCTGAAAAACTATTTATAGTCTTTTGTTGTCATTCCCGCGCAGGCGGGAATCCATCATTTTCAATGACTTTCTGGATGCCCGCTGTCGCGGGCATGACGATTTTGGGGCCAAAAGCGACTTTTTCAGTTCCCTGTTAGTCCCCTGCCGCCGCCCCGCTACAAACCCGTCGCCTCGAAGCCCGCCTCATTGATCGTCGCGCAGACCCGTTCCAAATCCGTCCGCCGTTCGTCGTAGTCCACCGCCACCTCCTTTTTTTCAAGGTCCGCGGAGACGTTGCGGACTCCCGCCAGCGCCCCAACCGCCTTGCGGATGGTTTCGACGCAATGGTTGCAACTCATCCCCTCCACCTTGAACTTCTTGTTCGCCATCGATCGATCCTCGCAAAATACTCGCGTTAAGCCGGATATTGTTAAAAGGACGAACGGCTTGAGACTGCCTGGGGCCAGGAGACAACGCCTGCCGGGTCGAAACATTGGATGGGACGGTTTGTATCCTGGGTTCTTAAATCCCCCCAACCCCCCTTTGATAAAGGGGGGACAGATTTTCTCCCCCTTCGACGAAGGGGGCCAGCCATGCATTTTTTATAGTAATTTAAACCAACTTGCGGAAATAAGCAAAAGCCGGTTTGGAGGGAAGGGAGGCCGCTTGCCCGGAGGGGGAGTTGTTCCAGGCAAGCGGTTTTACTAAGAGGGACTACTGATTCATATCTAGTATAAACATTTTTTATAAAAACGCAAGCTATTTTTTACTAATCATCATTATTTTTGTTAAAATTTAAATACAATTCCCATTCGCTCCCAAAACCTTCCGCTTGCCGGGGATGCGCCCGGAGGCAACGCGGCGATGACGCTGACGCGATCGCCGAAATGCGAATCCCCCCGGCCCCCTTTGCAAGGGGGAGCTACATCCCGCCTCGGCGTCAGCCCGAGGCGGCGTCGGGTCCAACGTTCGCGTTGGCGCGAGGCGGAACCATCCGCGGCGATACGCCGCCGTCATCGAGGGCCACTCGCCCTAGCCGGATATTGCATGAGTCGAAAATCGTTATGGGTTTTTTACTCGAATCGAAAGATGGGAAACCCCCCCATATCCTCTCCCCCTTTGATAAAGGGGGGTGGGTTTTCTCCCCCTTGTAAAGGGGGCTGGGGGGATTTAAAAACCCGGATGCGAACTGCCCCCTCCCATGTCTCGACCTGGCAGGCGTTGTCTCCCAGTCCCCCAGCGGTCTCTCCCCTTTTTCCCTTTTTTTCATGCAATATTCGGGCTACTAGGGGTACTATAAGGGCGGCATGTCGGGCTTTGAGCCGCGATTCATGATTATCGAGCGCGCGTCAGGACTTCGCGCGTTGGGCGCCGCCCCTTTCGACGAAATAACCGAGAGCCTGGGACCCCCGGATTTCCCGGACAAACGATGCTGAAAAAAAACCGAATTGGAATTTGAGGAAAAATCCCCGCGCAACTCCAACGAGGGGCCTTGAGAATTCGATCGCCGTTTGGCCTTCGAAGCCAAACAGGGTTTTTTGGGGAATAAATTTGGACGAAACCGCGTCTTTAAGAGACGAGGGTTTTGCCTCTTCGACGGTTTGGGAAAGGAGTCTATCGCGGCCATGGAGGACTATCTACGAAAGCACACGGGGAAAATCTTGTTTTCCATCATCGGGATTTTGGCGCTCTGCATCCTGGCGCTCATCGCATACATCTCCAAAGCCAGTCTAAACAATACGTTGAATGCCAGCGTTGCCAACGCCGCCTCGACGATCAACCAGTTTAAGGTCCTGCGTAGCTATTATACGGAACAAGTCGTCGCGAAGGTGAAGGCCAAAGGGGGATTCGCGATCTCGTACGACCATGCGAAAGAAGACGCGATTCCCCTCCCGGCCACCATGGTTCACGAACTGAGCGAGTTGTTGGGCAAGGACAAGAACGGCATTCGCTTGAAGTTATACAGCGCGTTTCCGTTCCCGCACCGGAAGGACCGCGTTCTGGACGATTTCGCCCGTACGGCGGTGGATTTCCTCCAACGCAATCCCGAAAAGACGTTCGTCCGCGTGGAGGCGGTGGACGGTCAGGAGTCGGTACGGGTGGCCATCGCGGACCGTTTGACGGCGGCCGCCTGCGTGAACTGTCATAACTCGCACCCCGAAAGTCCGAAAAAGGATTGGAAACCGAACGATGTGCGGGGAGTTTTGGAGGTCGTTTCTCCCATCGGAGCGCAGGTCAAGGACAACGAGCGCATGCTGGCGGTGGTGATCGGCATAACGTCGTTTGCCGTGTTGCTGGTGGCCCTGTTGGTGGCGGGAGTGCGGAGGTTCCTGCGCTCCATCATGCAAACCGAGAGAGAGACGGCGAAAGTCGTGTCCATGATGGAAAACACGCCCAAGGGGGTCATGTTTGCCGACCGCGATTCGGTCCTACGGTATCTGAATCCCGAATCGCGGAACATCCTTCGGCGGCTGGAAAAACATCTGCCGGAAAACCTGGGAGAGGCGACCGGCAAATCGATCGATACCTTCCACAAGAATCCCGACCGCGTGCGCAAGATCGTGTCCGATCCGCGCAACCTGCCGCATCAGGCCACGATTCAAGCGGGGCCGGAGACGATCGACCTGCAAGTGACGGCGGTTTACGGCCAAAACCGGGAATTTCTGGGCCCGATGGTCGCCTGGGAAATCGTCACCGAAAAGGTGAAAATAGAGGCCGAAATGGCGCGCGTCGTCTCCATGGTGGAGAACAATCCGGCAAGCATGATGTATGCCGATCGCAATGGAATCCTCCGCTACGTCAATCCCGGCGGGACCGCCCTTTTGCGGAAATTGGAAAAATATCTCCCGGTACGGGTCGACGCCATGGCCGGCCAATCCATGGACATCTTCCATAAAAACCCGGCCGCCGCGCGCAGGATCGTTTCCGATCCCAGGAATCTTCCCTACAAGGGCCTCATTCAGATAGGCCCCGAGACGCTAGACCTGACGGTTTCCGCCATTTTCGACAACCAGAACAATTATCTGGGACCGATGGTCACATGGGAGGCGGTGACGGAAAGGGTTGCCGCCGAGCGGAACAGCAAGGACCTGGCGGAGCGCGAGTTGCAACAGGCCCGCGAATTGACCATGAAGGTCGACAGCCTTCTTGAGGTCGTCAGCGCGACGGTCAAGGGCGATCTGACCCGCCCGGTGACGGTTTCCGGAAACGACGCCATCGGCAAGATGGGCGAGGGGCTGTCCGGTTTGCTCGCGCATTTGCGGAAGAGCATATCCGCGATCGCGCAGAACGCGCAGGCGCTCGGTCTGGCTTCCGGCGAACTGAAGACGGTAAGCGTGCACATGGGCAAGCAAGCCAACGAATCGTCGTCGGAGGCCAACGTCGCGACGCGGGCCGCCGAACAGGTGAGCCAAAACATTCAATCGGTGGCGTCCGCGACCAGCGAGATGAGCGCCAGCATTTCGGAGATCTCCAGGAACGCTCATGAGGCGGCCAAGGTGGCGTCCGCCGCCGTCAAGTTGGCGGACACCGCCAACGTTTCCATCGGCAAATTGGGAGAAAGCAGCGCCGAGATCGGGCAGGTCATCAAGGTGATTACCTCCATCGCCGAGCAGACCAACCTGCTGGCCCTGAACGCCACTATCGAGGCGGCCCGGGCCGGCGAGGCGGGCAAGGGCTTCGCCGTGGTCGCCAACGAAGTGAAGGAACTGGCCAAGGAGACCGGCAAGGCCACCGAGGACATCAGCCAAAAAATCAAAGCCATTCAGTCGGATACCGGAAACGCGGTCGACGCCATCGGCGAGATCGCCATGGTGATCAACCAGATCAGCGACATCTCGAACACCATCGCCGGCGCGGTGGAGGAGCAAACGGGGACCACGGCGGAAATCAGCCGGCATATCGCCGAAGCGGCCAAGGGGAGCGGCGACATCGCCCAGAACGTCGCTCGCATCGCCAAGGCCACCGAAACCAACGCCTCCGACGCGAATGACGCGCGCGACGCCGCGGATGCCATGCTGAGCATGGCGGAGGACTTGCACAAAAGCGCCAACACATTCACCTATTGAGATAACGGACGCAAGGGAGAAGAGGGTTCGAGAAAGTTCACTTAAGGGCATCTCTAAAAATTGTAGTTGCCTGATTCGTCAGGCGCCCTAAAAGCCCAATAAATTGGGCAACTACAACTTTTTATAAACGGTTGGGCTTATGGAGGACACGAGGATGGAACAAAAATATTATGACAGTCAAAATGCCGTCGAAGTCGCCGCGGGAGTTTTTCATCTGGGAGTGGAGGACAAGAACAACAGCTTTGCCAACATCCCGTATCTTGTAGTGGATAACGATGAAGCCGCGCTCATCGATCCGGGTTCGGCGCGCCCGGAGTTTTTCTCGGTAGTGTTGAGGAAAGTGCATCAGGTGGTCGATCCGCGGAAAATCAAGCATATGATAGTCCAGCATCAGGACCCCGACTTGTGCGCGGCCCTGCCGTTTTTCGAGAAGATCGTTTCCCCCGACGTCAAAATCTGGGCGCCGTTGGAGGCCCAAGTGCTGGTACAGCATTACGGGTGCCTGCGCCGCATTCTGCCGGTCGACGACGGCGACACCATTGTTTTCGGCAAGAACCGGACGTTGGTGTTTGCCGCCATTCCGTATTGCCATTTCATCGGCACGGTGGTAACATATGACGTCAAAACTAAAACCATATTCAGTTCCGACGCTTTCGGGGGGTTTACCGGCAAAAACAACCTGTTCGCGGACGACGATTATCCGGTACAGCTGACCACCTTTCTTGGCCAGTACCTGAGTTCCAAAAAAGCCTTGGTTTATGCCCTCAAGCGGCTGGAAGCCCTGGCTAAAAGTCATGGGATCGATACAATTTGTCCCCAACACGGTTGCGTAATCCCCAAGGAAAAAATTCCCCTGTATATCCAGGCCGCTTACAATTTGCACGTGGGCGGAGAAGTCGATTCGTTGGCAACCAAACACAAGATCGATCTCAGCGAGTTTACGGAAAATCGCTGAGACGATCCGGACGCGGACGGGGGAAAAACCGGAGAAGGGCGATACTCGCCGTTGGGGCGGCATATCGGGCTTTGACCGCGATTCATGATTATCGAGCGCCGTCCGGGAACGGCGTTACGCTGGCTACTAACCATTCTGGAATTGGGGTGAACCATGGACTATCAAAAAAGCATCGTTGAAATTTTGGATACAGCAAAGAAATTGACGCCGCAAAAGACCGAGGTGGAAAACATTTTCCAATCCGCCGGAATCAAGGTGACGGGGGACCTTGCTTTTGTGTCTTTCAACGGCAATCCCGAATCCTGCGTCAAAACCCTCATGGAAAAGCTTTCGGCGATGCCGGTGGTGAAAATATCCGCCAAGCGCATTTTTCGGGATGGAGGGATCACTGTATAGCGCTACTCCGTTAAGTGACGGATAAGAAACCGGGCCCGCCGCGGCCCGGCACAACCCGTCATCGCGAGCCGCCCACTCGCCGCGGGGGCCAGGCTGGGCCTGGAGCCAATGCCGCCTCCAGCCAACGCGACCGTTGGTGGATCCAACGGGCTTGACCCGGATGGCGAACAAGCGTCATTGAGGGCGGTTTGGGCATGGCCTGTTACCTCCGGGCGTTTGCCCGGCGCGGAGGCGGGAATCGTGTTCCGGCGATCGCGGAGCGTCATCGCCGCGTCGCCTCCGGGCGCCTGCCCGGCCAGCGGCACGCTGGGCGGCGTGGC
>JACRGP010000106.1 GCA_016217765.1 Nitrospinota bacterium
AGGTTCGCTGACCCGGCTAAGGCCGGTATTGATGACCGCGCTTGTCGCATCCTTGGGATTTCTCCCCATGGCCGTCGCCACCGGAACGGGGGCGGAGGTTCAACGCCCCCTCGCGACCGTCGTCATAGGGGGCATCCTTTCGTCAACCGCTCTTACCTTGCTGGTCCTGCCCGCCCTATACCGGATTTTTCATGGCCCCAAGGCTAAGAGCGTCTAACAAAATGAACCGATTGACTCGACGCTCAAATCACCCCCTCCCTCGAGGGAGGGGGCTGGGGGAGGGTGAAAACGGCTTTTCACCCCCACCCAACCTTCCCCTCAAGGGGGAGGAAGTTATGGGAATTTCATTTTGTTAGACGCTCTAAACGGACAACGTGAAAAAAGGGATGCCCGCGTTGCAAAGGTTTTTGACAATTCCTCGACCGGTCTGCTAGTTTATACGGCATGAGCCTGCGCATCCATAACACCCTCACGGGGAAAAAAGAAGACTTCGTCCCGCTCCGGGAAGGGAAGGCCGGGATGTACGTCTGCGGGGTGACCGTCTACGATTATTGCCACGTCGGGCACGCCCGGGCCGCCGCGGTGTTCGACACGATCTACCGCTACCTGCAATATAAGGGGTACGACGTCGCCTACGTCCGCAACTTCACCGACATCGACGACAAGATCATCAACCGCGCCAACGAGGAGAACGTCCCCTGGCAGGCGGTGACGGAAAAATACATCCGCGCGTTCCATGAGGACATGGGGCGGTTGAACGTCGCGGCGCCCACCCACGAGCCCAAGGCCACCGAGACCATCCCCGAAATGATCGCGCTGATCGCCTCGCTCGTCGAGCAGGGGAGGGCCTACGAGCTCGACGGCGACGTGTATTACGCCGTGAAGACGTTCAAGGATTACGGCCGACTGTCCGGAAAAAAAATCGACGACTTGATCGCCGGGGCCCGCGTGGAGGTGAACGAGCGCAAACGCGACCCCCTGGATTTCGCGCTGTGGAAAAAGAGCAAGCCCGGCGAGCCTTTCTGGGAAAGTCCGTGGGGCCGGGGCCGGCCGGGATGGCACATCGAATGCTCCGCGATGAGCCGGAAATTCCTCGGCGACCGGTTCGACATCCACGGCGGCGGCAAGGACCTGGTGTTCCCGCACCACGAGAACGAGATCGCGCAGTCGCGCGGCGCCACCGGCCATGCGCCCGTGAAATACTGGATACACAACGGGTTCGTCAACATCGACAAGGAGAAGATGTCCAAGTCGCTGGGCAACTTCTTTACCATACGCGACATCCTCGGCAAGTACCATCCCGAGGCGCTGAGGCTGTTCCTGCTCTCCAGCCACTACCGGAGCCCCATCGACTTCTCCGACCGGAACCTGGACGAGGCCGAAAAAACGCTGGACCGTTACTACGGCTTTTTCGCCGAGGCCGGGAAAACCCTGGAGCCAGAGAAAGACAAGTTCGATCCCGTCTCCGAGGACTTCATGCAATCCCACGCCCTGTTCAAGAAATTCGACGAGGCGATGGACGACGACTTCAATACCGCCGCGGCCCTGGCCCACATGGGCGAAACGTTGAGGGCGCTGAACGCGTTGAAGGACGAGTTCGTCCTGTCCGCGAAAAATCCGGTCAAGATGGCGGAACGGCCTTATTTATATATCAAGCTGGAAGCCGGGATGGCGGCCCTGAGAGAGACGGGCAACGTCCTGGGACTGTTCTTCGCGGACCCGGCTGACTACAAGACGCGGAAGCAGAAGAAAAAAATCGAGGAGTTGAAGTTGGACGCCGCGGAAGTCGAGCGGTTGATCGCCGCCCGGAATTCCGCGCGCGCGGCCAAGGCCTGGGACCAGGCCGACAAGTTCCGGGACGAACTGGCCCGGATGGGCGTCGTCCTGGAGGACACCCCCGGCGGCACGATATGGAAGATCAAATGACCGTCCCCAAGGAATACTTCACCGGGGACTACTTGAAATTCACCAGCCTTTATTCCCGTCTTGAAGTCCGGGAAGAACCGCCCCGGCCGGGGATCCAGGAAAAAGTCATACGGTGCATCTGGAACGACCAGTTGTTCAAGACAAGGGAGTTGCGGACCACCGAGGGGGAAAAACTGGAGATACTCTTCCCCGGCTACTGGAACTTCGGAAGCGGCCCGGATTTCGCCAAGGCCATCGTCAAGGTGGACGGGAAAACCATTCAGGGCGACGTGGAGTTGCACGTCTATTCGACGGATTGGAAAAGCCACAATCATTCCGGCAACCCCGACTACGACAACGTCGTCCTGCACGTTTTCATGTGGAAAGGGCGCGGGAAACGCCCGTCGTCAAACCCGCTCCGTCCCTCGCCGCGCCTTCCCGGAGCCCATATCTTCGAACTGGAACTGAAAAGTTTTTTGAAAAAGGGCCTGCTGGAACTCGACGAGCAACTGGATTTCGACAACTACCCGGTCATCAACAAATTCAATTACGGACGTTGCCACGAGCCCCTGGCAAAACTGTCCAGGGAAAAAATGGCGTTCCTTTTGAGCGCCGCCGGGGACGCGCGGATCAACATCAAGATGAACCGGTTTCACGACCGGGTGATCCTTTCCGGTTACGAACAGACGTTCTATGAAGGCGTCGCGGAGGCCCTGGGGTATCCCAACAACAAGAAACCGTTCCAGGCGCTGGCGGAACGGGTCCCCATCGTGGAGTTGAAAAACCTCCTGCCGGTCCAAATGAAGGACAACGAAAGGGTCCTTCACATCCAGGCCGTCCTGTTCGGGGTTTCCGGTTTGCTCGACTCGCGGTTTCCGGACCTCGACGCCGCGGCGCCCGGCGGCAAGGATTATTTTTCGTCCCTTTTCCGGCTCTGGGAGAAGTACAAGGACCGGTTTCCCGAGACGCTGTCCGGCGCGGAAATCTGGAAGCTGGGGGGGATCCGGCCCGCCAACTACCCGTACCGGCGGATCGCGGCGCTCAGCCGTCTCGTCGTCCGGCACTGGCGCCGGGGAATGTTCGCGGACTATATCGACCTGTTAAAATCGGCCATTTCCATTTCCAGGGACAAAGGGTATACTACGCCCCCGGCAACGGCCAGAAAGATAGAAAGGTTTTTTTGCGTGGAGTCCCCGGACTACTGGTCCGACCATTATTCCCCCAACGGCAAGAAACTTTCCCGGCCGCAACAGGTCCTGGGGCCCGACCGGTCAAGGGAGATCACCGTCAACATCGCGATCCCCATCGGGTTGATTTACGCCCGGGCCGGCAAGTCGACCTCCCTGGAAGCGGCGCTCGGCTTTCTATTTCAATCGGGGAAAAGCCCCGCGGAAAACAAGCAAGTCCGTTTCATGAAGCAGTATATCCTCGGGGACAAGAAAGACATGGTCCAACTGCTGTCCAGCGACAAGCAGACCCAGGGGTTGATGCAGGTCTACCAGGATTTTTGCGCGCAAAGCGAAAACAACTGCACGCGCTGTCCGTTTCCCCGGATCGTCAAAGAGTATTTCGCTTGAACCGGGGCTCCCGCCGGGGAATGCCGCGGACAACTCCGCCTCGTCGCGCCAACGCGAACGTTGGGTTCAACATGCTTGGCCCTTGATTAATGTGACTTGGCGCGATAAAGTATAGTCATCCTATTCAATTTATAAGGCGTATTTTGCATGGACCATCTGGACGAACTGGAAAATCAAAGCGTATTCATCCTTCGCGAGGCGTATAAAAAGTTCAAGAACCTGGCGATGCTGTGGTCGATCGGCAAGGACTCGACCGTATTATTGTGGCTGGCGCGCAAGGCCTTTTTCGGCCAATGCCCCATCCCCCTGGTGCACATCGACACCAGTTACAAAATCCCCAAAATGATCGAATACCGCGACAAGATCGCGAAGGAGTGGGGGGTGACCCTGGTGGTGGGGCAGAACAAGAAGGCCCTCGACGAGGGGATGAACCACGCCAAGGGGAGAATCGTTTGTTGCGAGGCGCTGAAGACCCAGGGCCTGCAACAGATCATGGAGGACAAGGGCTATACCGGCCTGATCCTGGGGATCCGGCGCGACGAGGAGGGCACGCGGGCCAAGGAACGCTATTTCTCCCCGCGCGACAAGAATTTCGAGTGGAACTTCAAGGACCAGCCGCCGGAGCTGTGGGACCAGTTCAAGACCACCTTCGCGGAGGGCACGCACATCCGCATCCACCCCTTGTTGCACTGGACCGAACTCAACGTGTGGGAATACATCGACCGGGAGAAGATCCCCATCATCGACCTTTATTTTTCCAACGCGGAAGGGAAGCGGTACCGCTCCCTGGGATGCGCGCCGTGCACCTTCCCCATCGACTCCCAGGCCAGGACCGTTCCCGAAATCATCGAGGAACTGAAAAGCACCACGGTCTCGGAACGCTCCGGCAGGGCGCAGGACCAGGAGAACACGTACGCCATGCAAAAACTGCGGGCGCGAGGGTACATGTGATGAACGATACGGTACAACTTTCCAACCTGTCCACGAAACTGATGCGGCTGGTCATCGTCGGCCACGTGGACCACGGCAAATCGACCCTCGTCGGAAGACTGCTCGCCGATACGGACAGCCTGGCGAAAGGGAAAATGCAATTTGTCCAGGACATCTGCGACCGCCAGGGGAAGGTCTTCGAATTCGCTTTCCTGCTCGACGCCCTCGAGGAGGAACAGGAACAAGGCATCACCATCGACACCTCGCAGATATTTTTTAAAACGAGGAAGCGGTCCTACGTCATCATCGACGCCCCCGGACACAAGGAGTTCCTCAAGAACATGGTGACCGGCGCGGCGAACGCGGAGGCGGCGTTCCTGCTCATCGACGCGTTCGAGGGCGTGCAGGAGCAATCCCGCCGTCACGGCTACATCCTGAAACTGCTGGGCCTCACGCAGGTCGCCGTGGTCGTCAACAAGATGGACATGGTCAAATACGACCCGGAGGTGTATTACCGGATCAAGGCGGAATTCTCCTCCTTCCTGAACCCCCTGGGCATAGAGCCCAGGATGTTTATCCCGATCTCCGCCAAGCTGGGCGTGAACGTCGCGCGGCGGGGGGACGAGATGCCATGGTACAAGGGGCCGACCATCCTCGAGATGGCGGACCAGTTCGAGAAGCGGCCGCCGCAGGACCATCTGCCCTTCCGCATGCCGGTCCAGGACATCTACAAGTTCGACCCGCGCCGGATCGTCGCCGGGCGAGTGGAGTCGGGGAAAGTCCGGGTGGGCGACAAAGTGGTGTTTTCGCCCTCCAACAAGACCGGGGTCGTCAAAACCATCGAGGGCTGGAGCGTCCCCACGCCGCCCGCCGAGGCCTGCTCCTCCCAGTCGGTCGGCTTCACCTTGACCGAACAACTGTTCGTGGAGCGCGGCGAGATCGTCAGCCTCGCCGACCAGCCGTTGCCCATCGTCTCCACCACCTTCGACGCCAACGTGTTTTGGATGGGCAAACGCCGGTTGGAAAAGGAACGAAATTACACCCTGAAGCTGACCACCCAGGAAGTCGTGTGCGAGATCGTGGGCTTCAGAAAAGTCATCGATGCCTCCACCCTGGAAACCTTGGGGGACCAGGACTACCTCGTCAAAAACGACGTGGCCGAGTTGACCATCAAGACCCGGCAACCGGTCGTCTTTGACCAGTTCGGCGTCATCGCGGAAACCGGCCGGTTCGTTCTGGTGGACGACTACGACGTCTGCGGCGGCGGCATCATCACCACCTACAGCCCCACCGCGAAAAAAGACAAGCTGAGGGACGAAGTCCGGCTACGGGATTTTCATTGGGCCGCGAGCAAGATAACCCCCGACCAACGGGCCTACCGCAACGGACACCGCGCCGCGCTGATTTTGTTGACCGGCAAGGCGGGAGTCGGGAAGGCCGTCCTCGCCCAGCTTTTGGAGGAAAAACTGTTCCATAATAATTTTCAGAGCTATCTGCTCGACGGCCGGAACGTGCGTCTGGGCGTGGGCGCGGACATGGACAACGACCGGTATTTTGGCGACGGCGAAGCGGTCCGCCGTTTCGGCGAAGTCGCGAAACTGTTCCTCGACGCGGGGCACGTCGTTATTTCGACTTCGAACACGTTCAACCAGGAAGACCATTCGGATATCCGTATGCTGGCGGAACCCAGCCCCGTCGTGGAGATCCTGATTTCCGACCAACCCCGGACGCATGGGGAAGTGGACATCGTCCTGACGCCGGAAGAGGCCGGGAAAAAAAGCGAAACGGTCAATAAAATCTACAACTACCTGAAAGACAAGAAGATCCTCGTGGGACACAATTATTCGATCTGACCTTTATCCTCGAGCCAAACCCGGTCGCGCAAAAAAGCATTGACTTTTTCGCCCGGTATAGCAGAATTACGATTTTCATCTCTCAAGGATCGGACAAATAACGCAAAAAAGGGAGCCCATCGCATCATGCCCAAGATCACCCTCCAGAATATGGAAACCAAGGAAACCAAAACCTTCCAGGTGGGTTATGGCGCCAACCTGCGGAAAACCGTCCTGTTCCACGAGGGAGATGTTTACAAGGGACTGAACAAGTTCCTGAACTGCCGGGGGATGGGGATGTGCGGCAAGTGCCTGGTCGAGGTCGAGCCCATGGAGAACAGCGGTCCGCGGTCCATCATCGAGGACTTGCACAAGATCCCCGGAAACCAGCGGCTGGGATGCCGGGCCAAGGTCGTCGGCGACGTCCTCGTCCGGACGGCGATCAAGGATTGACGCTCCAATAACTCCCCTCCCTTGACCGGGCAAGCCCCGGAGGCGACGCGGCGATGACGCTCCGCGATCGCCGGAACGCGATTCCCGCCTCGGCGCCAGCGCGAGGCGGCGTTGGCTCCAACGGCACGTTGGGGCTGGGGGAGGGCGAGATTGGCCTTTCACCCCCGCCTTCCTCCCCGTCAAGGAGGGAAGGAAAAATGGGATGGTTTTTTTGGAGCGCAAAGCCTCCCGGCTTTGCATGCAACGCGAGGGCGCGTAGCGCTCCAAAGAAAATCCTCGCCGCTCATACAATATCCGGACTAAATTCCCGCCTTGTTATAAATACGGCTTCCTCTCGGCAACGCAAACTGTAAACGCTTTCTTAACACCCAATATAAATTTGGACCTCGAAGGGGTTGGTTGCTTTTGCGACATACTCATACTCATGTGCCTCGGCCCAGCAACGGCATCCGCGGGCTTCGCCGGGATGGTCGAAATCCGGCTTGTCCCACCTAAAAACCACGCCTTCCCTTTTAGCATGCTCGGGCCGCACTTTTTTATCGCGCATCGTCCGCCAGGCATACACCTCGCTTAATTTCTTGATGGGTTTAATAATTCCGTCCTTATATTTTTCGTGTTGTATCATTGCATCGACAAGACGCCAATTGTCCAAATCGGCCATGCGGTCCGTTCTGTGGAATCCGGTCAATTCCACCACGCGCCTGATGTAGGCTTCCGTGTCGTTATACTTGGGGGGCGCATAGATGTAGATCGCCTCGGCCAAGGTAACATCGTGATACTTTGGGAGTTGTAGCAAGTCATACATCGCCCCGCGACCCGTCGCAAAATCCGGAAAAACGCCAAAGCCCCGGTTATTTCCAATTCCTCCATGATTTTGCACAAATTCTCCGCTGATGAGATTTCCTGGATTAGTATTTCTCCAAGCTTTAGTGCCGCCATTTTTCATTTCCCCGGTTTTGTCGCTGAATTCATAAATCGTGGAAAGGCCGTTTCCGCCATAGGCTTTTATGGGTTTCCTCATTTTCATCTCCAATTCCATTTTTGGGGTTAATATGCTTTGAGGAGGCTGGCGAGTTGTTTTCTAATCCTCTCTCCCCAAGGGGACATTCTTTTTCCCATCGGGGCTTACCAGCTCCGTCCACGCAGTCCTTCCCTTCGAGGCATAGTATTTTCCGTCATCCCCTTTCCAGGAGTCCTCGAAGGGGGTTGCGGAACTAATTGTTCTGATCCCGCTTGTTTCAACGATTAAATAACCCGAAACATCGTCTTTCAAGGCCTTCCAAACCAGCGATGCCCCCTCGCTTTTTGGGAAAATCCGCCAGTCGTCTTCCTCTAGAACATCGACCAGATATTCTTTGATCTCCGGGGACAACGGTTCTTTTACCACCCGGACCAAATCTCCCGGCGTGACGAAACGCTCGTTTTCCCCATCCGTATCCACCGCATGGATGGCGTCGGAGACTGCCCAGGCCGGGGTGTTGAAATAAATGGTTTTGCTGTCGGGAGAG
>JACRGP010000107.1 GCA_016217765.1 Nitrospinota bacterium
GCTCAACTGCTCCACGCCGACGATGGTCAGGGCGTGAGAAATCGTTTCGACCTTGGAGGAAAAACCGTAAAACGGACTGTTTACAATTCTGAGAAGGCGGGCCGTCAGTCCGGGGTCGAAATTGATGATGTCGGCCAGGTCCTTGAAGGAACTTTCGGGGTCGTCTATGGCTTCCTTCAATTTAAAATAAACCGTGGGAAGGGAGGAAACCCAATCTTCGACCATGTCTTCGACTTTTTGCGACATTGAGAACCGGCTAAAAAATGGTCTTGGAAAAAAAAACCTTGGCCCCGGGGGCTCGGGATTCGGGAAATGAAAAAAAGAAAGGGATTGTTTTCTCCCGCCTTATGACAAATGGGCTCATTATTTATCGAATTATCACGAAATAGTAAAGGGAATTTAAAAACGCATCGTTGCCAAATCAGGATATTACATTATAGTATTTTATAAAGGGCTTGGTAACCCGGTCCGTCAACAAATGCTTTTTGGGAGGATGCCATGAACTTGCAAAACATCGATTTCGAGGACCCCTTCACCAAATTCATATTCGATCATGATATGTGCATTCCGTTAGGCCAGATCATGTTTTTCGTCGTCGTCATTTCCGTCTGTCTTCTTTTGAAAAAACATTCGCTCGGCCTCATGACCGCGTATCTTTTTGTGTTTTATTGCGGGTTTATTTCCCAAAACGAACAATTCGTGTCCGTCTTGGGCGAAAACTCCAAGGGAATGTTTTTCTACGTCTTTTCTGGCCTGTTCATGGCTGTCATGCTCTTAGTGGGTTTCTTCCAGAACACGAAGCTGGAAAAAGCGATAAAAAGCAAAATGGAACCCGCGCCCAAAAAACCGATGTTCCGGATGGCGGAACCTCTGGACGATCCCAAGACCAATTGATCTTGTGAAGTTCGCCTATCGGGAAATCCGCCAAGGGCGATGGTTTTTTGAAGAGCGTTCCCAGTCCGCACAGCGCGTTCAGTGGAGGGCTCGCCGCCACCCCTCCGCCCTGGCTTCCGGCTCGGAACAAAACCACCGCTCTCCCCTGCTCCCGTCGACGATCGTTTTTTCATACCACTCGTCGCCCCTGACATGATAAATCCGTTCGCCGTTGGGGTTGATGTTGCCTTTGATGTCGCAAATGCGCGTGGGAGGGGTTTGGCCGGATGTATTCGCCAACTGACGCCAGGAGATGAACGCGATCAACGCCACCAATAGCGACACAATCGCCGCCGGCTTCCAGGGAAATCGAGCCGGCTTGCCCGGTTTTTCCTGTCCTTCTTTATTCCCCATGGCCAGGGGTAACTGGACGATCTTCCTGCCCATGGCTTTCAATTTGTTCTTCATGCCCGCCAGGGCCTTCGGGTCGGTCATGACCTGATGGTGAAACTCCCGAATGAGGTCCCGTAGCATTTCCCGCATCGACGGGTCCCCGTGCCGCATGATATCGTTTATCTTGCTGGACAACTCCTCGATCGTTTCGTCCTTTGGATCGTCCATATTTTCCCTTGGAACTCTATCGAATGAATAATAATATGATTATTCGGCAAGCTCCCATACAATTTAAACCAATAGCCTTTCCGCGACAATTAAATTTCCGGAGCCTAAAAGAAGGATATTGTCGTTACATGAGGCCTGAATGAAAATCTCCGGCAAAATCATTATGCTGGCAATTCCCAAAAACCAGTTCGACGAAGAGGAGTTGTTCGAAACCCGCGCCGTCCTCGAGAGCGCGGGCGCCAGGACCATCGTCCTCTCTAAAACCGGGCAGGAAGCGGGCGGCATGAAGAAAACGCGGTTCAAGCCCGATGGGATGATCGTCGATTGGAACAAGCAGGCTGGCGTGGCGGCTAAATACGACGCGGTCCTGGTCATTGGCGGGAAAGGCTCGGAAAAGTTTCTATGGGACGACCCGATCCTGCCGCAAATTTTGACGGACCACTACCGGGCCGGGAAAATCGTCGGAGCGAGCGGCCTGTCGGTCGCCGTTCTGGCGCGGGCCGCCTTGTTGGGCGGAGAGGCCTCCGGACCGGATTACGCGCCCTTCTTGAAAGAACTGGCCGGTTCGGGAACCGTCCGTACGGACCGGGCCGTGACCTGTTGCGGGAAAGTCGTCTCGGCTTCGGGCGGGGAGGCGTCTCGCGAGTTCGCGGAAACCATCGTCGATTTGCTTGCCGCCGATGGCTAGAAAATCAACCGTTGCTTTGTCCCCCCTTGCAAAGAAGACCTTTGCATAACTATCTTCCAAGCCGTCATTGCGAGCGGAGCTAAGCAATCCATATGGCGCGCTACGCGTCCCCGCGTTGCGCGCAAAGCCGGGAGACTTGGCGCTCCAGGCCTTTATCCCCCCTTGCAAACTCCCCCCTCGCCCCCCTTTGCCAAAGGGGGGGTAGGGGGGATTTGAAACTCCTGCTCGCGCCAGCGAGTCGCTGGCCGGGCGGGCGCCCGGAGGCGACGCGGCGATGACGCTGAAGCGATCGCCGGAACACGGTCCCCGCCTCCGCGCCGGGCAAACGCCCGGAGGTAACAGGCCATGCCCAAACCGCCCTCAATGACGCTTGTTCGCCATCCGGGTCAAGCCCGTTGGATCCAACGGTCGCGTTGGCTGGAGGCGGCATTGGCTCCAGGCCCAGCCTGGCCC
>JACRGP010000010.1 GCA_016217765.1 Nitrospinota bacterium
GGTGTATCGGTCAAATTCGGAAAAAGGGTTACAGAAAAATCCGCTCTGGTTCCACCTATGCTGTCAAAAGCGAGGGAGGGAGTTACTTCCTCTTGTATTATTTTACCGCCCCCAACATTTGTCAACCCTTCAGTTCGACCCATAAATTATTGGCTTTTCAGAAAAAACCGGTTCAAATGACGGGATTAATAATGTTATAAAGGGTGGATTCTCATCCGCGGTCTTCGGACGATTATGGACTACAGTGGTAACCTATTGAAAAACCGTCTTTTTTGGGTCGGAGTCCTATACTTCGCCGAGGGGTTCCCTTATGGGGTGTTTTACGATGTTTTCCCCGTTTACTTTCGCCAACAAGGCGTGGATCTCAGGTCCATCGGTCTGCTGGGTTTGTTGGGATTGACCTGGTCCTTGAAGTTCATTTGGGCCCCCGCCGTGGATTATTTCCGCCATCACCGGCTGTGGATTTTTTCCATGGACGCGATGATGGGGATCATTTTGATCCTGTTTTCTTTTAATTTAAAGGGGGATTGGGGAGCGACGCTGTTCCTGCTGTTCCTTTTTGCCCTGTTTTCCGCCACCAGCGATATCGCCATCGACGGTTACACGATTGAGTTGCTGGAAAAGCGCGAACTGGGGATAGCCAACGGAATACGCATCGCGATCTACCGGGTCGGCATTTTAACCTCCGGTTTCGTCCTGGTCCTCGGCGGACAATTTTCCTGGACGATCGGTTACCTGGCGGCGGGATTGATCCTTTGTTTGGCGGGAGCCGCCTGTCTCGCGGCGCCGAGGGAGAAAACGTATGCGCCGGTTTCCGGCTATTCAGTCAAAGCCGAGGCTGTAACCCTGTTGAAACACCCTGGCGGCGTGACTGCCGCCGGTTTGTTTTTGTCGGCCTGCCTGTGGTTATTGGACGGCAAAATCCGGTTTTCGGCGGACAGGCCTTATTGCTGGCCGGTCCTTCTCCTCCTGCTCGGTTCGGCTGTCGCGGCAAGCTACAGGTCCCATTCCCGGATGAAGCCCGCCGCCGGGAATGCTCCCGGGGGCAACGCCGCCTCGGCGCAAGCGCGAGGCGGAACGGTTCGCGGCGATGCGGCGCCGTCATTGAGGGCAGACCCGGCCGAGCCCATCGCCTCCGCGCGTTTGCCCGGCCCGGAGAACGAATTGACAAAAGGCCCTCTGTTCGGGGCCTTGTTCGAACTGCTCCAGCGGCCGTCGATCGTCCCGGTCGTCCTTTTCATCCTTCTTTTCAAACTGGGCGACACGTCCATGGGGTTCATGGTCAAGCCTTTTTGGGTGGATTCGGGATTTTCCCCCGCCGCGATCGGGCTGGTATCCGTGAATGTCGGGCTGGCCCTGTCCATTGCCGGGGGGATCGCGGGCGGTTGGTTCGCCGACCGGTTCGGGATTTTCAAGGCGCTATGGATACTGGGTTTGTTTCAAGCGGCATCCAACCTCGGCTACGCCGCCGTAGCGGCGGCGCTCCCGCCGCACCCCGCGGGGACGCCGATCGATACCCAGTATAAAGTCATGATGTACGGCGCGAGCGTGGTCGAGTCGTTTACGGGGGGATTGGGCAACGGTCCTTTTCTGGCGTTCCTCATGGCCATCGTCAACAAACGGAAGGCCGCCACCGAATACGCGCTTCTCTCCTCCATCTTTGCCTTGAGCCGTCAGGTTTCCTATTGGGCGAGCGGTTACGGGGCGCAAATCCTGGGATACGCTCCTTATTTCATGCTGACCTTTTTTCTCGCTTTCCCGGCGTATCTGTTTTTACCCTGGATCAAGCGGGTCTTGGATAACAACTCCGAAAAATAGCGTTAAGGAAGTCCGGCTGAACGCATTTATATTTGAAGACGCCCGAAAATGGGATAAACTTGTCCTATCGCGCAAGTTACCCACGCGGGTGGCACACGGTTCGAGGGACGAAACGGCGGACATCCGCGAATCGCGGAAGTTCGTCAAGGACGCTCCCTGGCGCGTTTTGGTGGAATTGGACTCCGACCGCGGTTTGCTCGACCGCGCCGACTGGATCGCGCGGGACTGTCTGGATTTTTTCCGGAACGTAAACCTGTTACGCCTTTGAATTTGTCCATAAAGGCTTGTACAATACGCTTCCCCTCATGACCCCGTCCATTTTGATAGTCGATGACGACAAGGACTTGCTGGAGCTTTTGAAATTAAAGCTTGGCAAGGAGGATTTCAAGGTCCACGTCGCGTATGACGGCAAATCGGGGATCGATGCGGTCAAAAGCAAGGCCCCCGACCTCGTGATCCTCGATGTCAATATGCCCAGGATGAACGGTCTCGGTGTCTGCAAAATCCTGCGGTCCGAGCCCAAGACCAAAAACCTGCCCATCATCATGTTGACCGCCAAGAACGAGGAAATCGACCGGGTTTTGGGACTCGAGTTCGGCGCCGACGATTACATCAGCAAGCCTTTCAGCGTCCGGGAACTGGTCCTTCGCATTAAAAACATTTTGAAACGGTCCCGCCCGCCCGAGGAAAAACCGGCGAGCCTCCAATATGGCATCCTCACCGTAGACCTGGACAACCACGAGGTCAAAGTCAAAAACAAGCTCGTTTCGCTTACCCTCACCGAGTTCAAACTGCTGGCCATGTTGCTCGAAAGACCCGGACAGGTGAAGTCCCGGGACTTTCTGCTGGAGGAAATCTGGGAGTACGGCGACGGCGTCTATTCCAGGACCGTGGACACCCATGTCCAAAGGCTCCGGTCCAAATTGAAGGAAGCGGGGAAATACATCGAAACCGTGCGCGGAATCGGCTATCGACTCCAGGAAAACTGACCGGACCGCCTTCCGGTTTCTCGGATGTTCGCGTTTGCCTCCTTTACCTCCGTCTCTTCTCCCTACATGTTGCTCATGTTCCGCGGATGATCCCCCTTTCCCCTTTCTGATTCGTTCCCGCTCCCGACCAGAAGCTCCCGGGTCGTTTCCCGCGTGGAAAAGCCCCGTATTTTTGTTACCAGACTGTGACCATTTCTTGGTTCTTTCGTAATAAATATGTCCTATTTTGAAAATAGGTTCGGAAACGCGATTGGGTTTTCTAAATCGCAAACCGAGGCTCGCTAACGAATGGATTCCTGGTTTGACAAAATGCGAGGTGGGTTATGACCAGAGAGACAATAATGGAAAATTTGACGGACAGTTCTGTCGGCAAGCGTTTAAAAGCCTGGAGGAAATCGGCATATATGACCTTGGCCGACGTTTCAAGGATGATCGCGGTCTCGCAAAGTTCGCTTTCCGAAATGGAGAACGAAAAATCGTTGCCCTCCGCGAAGACGTTGCAAGGCTTGTGTTCGACTACCGACCTGAATATCTGCTGGCTGTTGACGGGACAGGGACCCATGAGGAAAAGTTCCGCGGAATCCCACGAGACGGCCGATTTGCCGGAAGAGTTGTCGAATATCTCGCAGGACCCGAAACTTAAGGATTTGGCCCGGATCCTGGTCAGGATTTACCGGCTGGGAGGACCTGAAAAAAGGGCCCACATCGCGGGGTTCCTTCATGGCGCGGACATAGACCGGAGGGTTGGGGAACCCTAACAGGACGCTGAAAAAGTCCCTTTTGTGTCCAGAAATCGTCATTCCCGACCCACCGGCGCCTGAGCGAAAGGATGGAGGCGTTGGGAAGAAGAAAGAACGGCGAGGAGTTTCCCGCGGAAATCGCGATATCCAGGTTTTCGCGGGACGGGAAATTCATTTTCACCGCGGTCCTCCGCGATATAACCGGGCGCAGAAAGGCGGAGACCGACTTGAAGAGATACGCGGAGGAATTGAAAAAGAGCAACCAGGAACTTGGCGATTTCGCCTTCGTCGCCTCGCGCGACCTTCAGGAACCCATGCGCAAGATCATGACTTTCGCCGACCGTTTGCTACATTACGACGGCGCCGGCATGGACGAGCGCGGACGGGATTGTCTGAGGAGGATCCAGAATGCCGCGTCCCGCATACGGGAACGTCTGGACAATCTATTCGAATATTCGCTGGTCGCCTCGGGCTCCCGCGGGTTCCAGAGCGTGGACTTGAACCGGTCCATCTCGGAAGCTTTGGTCGAAATGGATATCGGCGCCGGCGAGCCTGGCGGTTGGATGGAGATCGGAAAGCTTCCCCGGGTCGAGGGCGACGAATTCCATATGCGTCAATTATTCAAAAACGTGCTTTCCAACGCCGTCAAGTTTCGCGGGAAGGAGCGGCCTTTTAAAGTGGTCGTCAGCGCCAGGATGGGCGAAGAAGGATTTTGGCGGATTTTCGTCGAGGACAATGGATTGGGGTTCGAGCAAAAGTATTCGAAACTCATCTTCAAGCCGTTTGAACGCTTGCACGGGGACGAGTTTCCCGGGAACGGAATGGGATTGACGATCTGCGACAAGATCGTCTCGCGATTAGGCGGCGCTATTACGGCGAAAAGCGCGCCCAATCAAGGGACGACCATCATCATCTCCCTTCCTGAAAAACAAAGGGCCGACAGCGATCGGCCAGCGGCGCCGATGCCGAACAACCCTTCAAAATCGTTGTAATGAGCCGATAAAATGAGCGCCGGTCCGAATGGGCACAAAGTCGAGGTAGTATACGTTTCGCCCGTCGCGTGACGCCATTATCGGGTCCCGATAAATTCTTTTTGCATCCAGCCTTTTTTGTCCTCGCTCAACTCGATCCGATACCAACCGTCCTTTTCTCCGGCGATGGCGACCGGGGCTCCCTCGTGGAGTTGGAAGAGGGCGACGCTGTCGCCGGCGGGGGAGGATTTTACGTCCGCCGTTTTCGCGAAGACCACGCCCAAACCCGGTCCGGACTCGACGAAAAATTTGCCCGCCGTCGAAATTACCGCGAGACAAAGACCGATCAGAAAAGTTTTGCGGGCAACGTCCCAAAACGCATGTTTGAAGAACAGGCGCCCCGCCATGGCCAGCCAGAATAGAAAGTTCGAGACGATCAGAATCTGGACGGTCTCGGCCCGGTTGAAATCGTCCAGCCAGAATAAAATCGTTTTCATGAAACCCAGAGGTTTTTCCTCCAACCGGTCGTTGGTTTCCTGGATGGCGGTCTTGAGGTTGGCCTCCAAGTCCTTGTCTCTCGGTATGAGGGATTTCGCTTTCAGGTAGCTTAGAATGGCCGGACCGATTTTCCCCAAACGGAAATAGGCGTTCCCCAGGTTGTAGTATAAGTAGCCGTTTTCATGTCCCTTCGCCTCCAGATCCGAATATATCCGAGCGGCCTCCGAGTAGCGTTTCTCTTGATAATAAGCGTTGGCCTTCGCGATCTGGCCCAGAGCGCCGCCTTCCTCCGCCCGGCAGATGGAAAACGGAAACAGCAGGTCCAGGACCGCCAGGAAACAGATAACGGCGCCCGCGACTCCAGCCAGGGCGGACTTACCCGCCGCCTTTCGGTCCGTTATCTTCATGGTTGTTTCTCGAGTTCGTTAATCAGTTGCAATGATTCCCTCAGAAGTTCGCCGGGAAGATCGCCGTTTCCCGGAGCCGAGGCATATTGAAGGGCTTCGCATTTTTCCAGCAGACGGCAGGCCGACAGCGCCTGTTCTTCCCGGAAATTCCGTTCCTTCAGTTTAGCCTCGACTTCCCTGGGGGTGCAGGCGGTCCCCTGCAGGTCCAGTTTGTCGCCGACGTACTCCCGCAGGGTCTTTGAAATCTCTCGCGCGAACTCTTTCGGGACCGGCGCGCGCGCGGAAATTTGCTCCAACCGCCTCATGGCCAGTTTGTAGGCCCCTCGGCTCCGGTAATAAGCCGGGTCGTATCGCAAACGCAGTCTGTGGCCATGGTAAAGATACGCCGTCAGGAACAAGATCGCGGGCGTCAGCAAACCGCCCGCATAAAAGGCAATCTTCCCGGCGGTCAAACTCTCGTCTTTAAAATCCTCCAAACTGGCATGGATGGGGAAGATGTCTTTGCCGAGGACCTTGATCTCCTCTGCCTGCCGGGGTCGTTCCAGGTTCCCGGATTCGACTGCGTTTAATTTCTCGATATTTTTGGATGGCCGCGCCAGCAGGTGTAATGGTTTGGTTTCCAGAGAGACATACTTCTTCCGCGCTGGATCGAAATACGTCAGGCGGATGGGCGGTATGCGGCTCTCCCCTTCGGCCAGGGGGACCAGCGCGAATTTAAAGGTCTTTTCTCCGGAAATTTTATCGCCCGCGATTTCCTGCTTGAACTGAGGTTGGTCCGGGTACACCTTGAACTTGTCCGCGAGTTCCGGCACGGGCGCGGGGATGTCCTTGACGTTGCCCTTGCCGGAAATGGTCACGGTCAAGGTGGAACTGTCGCCGAATTCGACTTCGTTTTTTCCGAGCGCGGCGGCGATGCCGAATTCTCCGACCAGGTTCGAAAATCCCATGGGTTTCCCTTCCTCCGGCAACGGCAGTACTTCAAGAGACATGGCCTTGGCGCGCGCGGTCTTATGCTCGGTCCTTAGACGCCCTCCAAGGAACGGGTCGTTGAGGAACATGGAAAACGGGTCCCCGCCCGGTATCCGCCGGCCTTCCTGATAAACGAC
The DNA here is from genome assembly GCA_016217765.1 of Nitrospinota bacterium. Classification (GTDB taxonomy): domain Bacteria; phylum Nitrospinota; class Nitrospinia; order Nitrospinales; family JACRGP01; genus JACRGP01. The sequence continues at coordinate 6,530 of JACRGP010000010.1, forward strand.
GTCGAGGTCCACCATGGCGGGCGGGATTTCCATTTTGCCCGGCTGGTTGGGAAACAACGCCGCGGAGTATTCATGTACCTGGTAATCGAGTCCATTGAGCGTTTGCCGGTACTCCTTGTCTTTGCCAAGGTCCTCTTTCCGGAAGTTGTCGTACGATATATTGAGGTTGAGGTTCCTGACATCGACCCTTCTAAACAACCTGAAGGTCAGGGTGATTTGTTCGTTGACGTAAGGCCGGCCGTTGGAAACGCTCATCTCGGCAAACACCGGGAGGTCTTTCGACCGCGACGGCTCGGAGGGCTCCCTGATTTGTACCGTTATGGGTTGGGTGGCGTAGGTATTTCCTCCCGCCGTCACGGTCGCCGGATTTATAGTGAAAGAGCCCTTCCGCAACGGCGTCAGGCGGTAATTGAACGTGACGGAGGATTTCATGTTCATGTTGACGATTTGCACCGAGGAGGACGTCCCCATCGACTGCACGCGGAAATCGGGCATGTCCGGAAGCTGGGGCGGAGGGGAGTTCTGCGCCCCGGATACGGTAATGGAAAGGGCGATGGAGTCTTCCAGGGAGGCTTCCGTCTTGTCGGCGGCCGCCGCGACGCTTATGTCCTCGGCGTCGGCGGGCAGAGGCAATAAAGATAAAAACGCCAGACAGAAGCAAAAAATGAATGCGCTAACAGGAACGCAAAATAGACGGCAACTACGCCTTTCTTTCGCCCCATGAAAACGCGATGCCTTTACCCCCTTGCAAAGGGGGTAAGGGGGATTCAGGGATGAACTGATGTAATGGAAACAGATGGAGAATCCCCCCAGCCCCCTTTGCAAGGGGGAGCGGTATTTGTTCCAAATCTCCTCGCCGCGGGGTGAATGGAATATACCTGTCATCATATTCAGGTTCGCCATGGTAACCCAGATTTACGAATCCAGCCGGGTTTCATCGATGGATGGGGCTCCGTTACCAGTCGTTGCCGGGGGTTTCTTTCTTTGACGGGTCCTGCTGAATCTGGGCTTGCGCGAGTTTTTTGGGGTCCTCGGTCAGCGACCGCAACCATTGTTCCGCCTCTTCCTTGGTCATGGAACCTTTTTCCCGGGCGGATTGGGGCAGGCGCTGGGAATCGTTGCCGGCCAAACCCTGGCCCGGTTTGTTTTGGTCCCGCTCGCCTTTTCCGGGCTTGTCCTGCCGGTCCTCTTTTTTCCCGGACCGGCCGTTTTCGCTTTTATCCTTCGCGTCATCGCTCTTGTTCGGGCCGGACGTGGAGGAGGAATTGCCCTGCCCGCCCTTGCCCTTTTGCGAACCATCGTCCTTTTTGTCCTGACGGTCCCGTTTTTTTCCGTTCTCTTGTTGTTGCCGTTTATTGAGTTGTTCGCGCGCGAACTCCAGGTTGAACTTGGAGTCCATGTCGTTGGGGTCGAGTTTCAAGGCTTCCTTGTAGGCGGAAACCGCCTCCTCGAGCTTACCCAGGCGGAAAAGAGCGTTGCCGGCGTTGTACAGGGATTTTTGTTTCAAGGTCGAGTCGGCGGCGGTCGTCTTGGAGTAGGCGTGCACGGCTTCATCGAATTTCCCCAGCTTGTAGGCGCTGTTTCCGAGGTTATAGGCGAGGCGGGGGTCGCCGGGCCGGTCCGCCTGGGCGTCTTGAAA
>JACRGP010000111.1 GCA_016217765.1 Nitrospinota bacterium
ACAGTGACGACAGCGTAAGGATGGACGATTCGTCCGCGGAGGAGGCGCGTGTCCTCGGCCAGATCCTGGCGGCGCAAAACATGCTGTGCGTCTTCCTTTCCGAACGGCGGCTGGCCGAGTTCGTAAAGGCGGCGCTCCGCGACTTGCCGGGAGTCGGCAGGGCCGGAGTGTGTTTGCGTTTGCTCGCGGAGCCGGAGGCCGATCTCGGTCTGCAAGAATGCAAGGACTGCGCCGGGTCCGGAAGGGGCCTGGACGATATCGGCCGGTTCCGGGGGAAATGCAAGCTGGAAAAGCAGGACGGGTTTGCGGTCTTTCCTCTCAATACCGCCGCTAGAAGTTATGGTTATTTGCTGGTCGCGACGGAAGGCGACGGGTCATTCGAGCGGTACCGGCCGTTTGTCGTCAATTTCGCCAACTCGGTGGCGGTCGCCCTGGAGAACCGGTTGCAACAGAAACGGCTGAGCGACCACATTTCGGAACTGGAACGGGTCAACGAACAGTTGAGAAAAGAGATCGCGGAGCGGCGCCGGGGCGAGGAGGCCCTGAGAAAATCGCAGGAACAGTTGTTGCATGCCGAGAAGCTGTCCGCGCTTGGCAAGTTGGTCAGTTCGATCGTCCACGAGTTCAGCAGTCCCGTGCACGGCGTGCGGGGCGTTTTGGAGCAGGTCCATGAAGAGGCCTCGTTGAGCGAAAGCATCAAGGGCCTGACGAAACTGGGCATCAAGGAATGCAACCGCATGTCGGAAATGATCCAGAAACTGCGCGGGTTCTACCGCCCGTCCGCCGGGATCGCGGTCCTCCTGGACCTGAACGCGTTGATCGACGACATGATCTTTTTGAGCAAGAAGAAATTCCAGTCGCGCAAAATACAGACGGTCAAGAATTACGCCCCCGATCTGCCGCGGGTCAGCGGGGTGGAGGACCAACTCAAGCAGGTGGTGTTGAACCTGTTGCAAAACGCCGAGGAGTCGATCCCCGACGGGGGCGGGGAAATCGTCGTGACCACGGAAGCCACCGATACGGCCGTCAGGCTGATCGTTCAGGACACGGGGACGGGCATCCCGCCGGACGCGTTGCCGTTCATCTTCGATCCGTTTTTCACGACCAAGCCGGGGGCCAGGGGGACGGGCCTGGGGTTGCCGGTGAGCCATGGGATTGTCAAGAAACACCGCGGCGACATCGAGGTGAAAAGCCGGTTTGGCGAGGGAACGACCTTCATCGTCACCCTTCCGCGATGAGTTGTATTGCGCGGGAAAAGGGGCAACCCTTTTCTTTCGCCGTGATGGCGGGAATCCCCCCATCCCCCCTTTGACAAAGGGGGGCGAGGGGGGATTTTGCAAGGGGGGCAATTCCACTCTATTACTCATGCAATATCCGGGTTATCCCCCCTCGTTCTTGAAGAACAGGACGCCGAGGGGCGGCAACGTCAGCTCTATGGAGCGGTCCCGCCCCTGGGCCGAAACCGGCGCCGTATCGACTCCGCCGAAATTGCCGTATCCGCCGCCGCCGTATTCGACTGCGTCGCTGTTGAGGCATTCCCTCCACCATCCGCCCCTCGGCGTCCCCACGCGGTAATGCAGTCTGGGGACCGGCGTGAGGTTGCACGCGACGAGGACGAGATCGCCGGCGCCCCTGCTCTTCCTCACAAAACTAACGACGCTTTGCTCCCAGTCGTGGAAATCGATCCACTCGAACCCCTCCGGGGAAAAATCCATCTCATGCAAGGCGGGCTGGGTCTTGTAAAAGGAATTCAGGTCCGCGACCCATTTGCGAATCCCCCGGTGCGGCGCATGATTCAAAAGATGCCAGTCCAGGCTGGCGTCGTGGTTCCACTCGTTCCACTGCCCGAATTCATCGCCCATGAACAGAAGTTTTTTTCCGGGATGCCCGTACATGTATCCCAATAACAGCCGCAAATTGGCGAACTTCTCCCAATCGTTTCCGGGCATCTTGCCGATCAGCGAGCCCTTGCCGTGCACCGCCTCGTCATGCGAGAAGGGCAAAACGAAATTTTCCGTGAAGGCGTACCACAACCCGAACGTCAACCGTTCATGGTGGAATTTCCGAAAAACGGGATCTTTTGCAAAATAATCCAGGGTATCGTGCATCCACCCCATGTTCCACTTCATGCCGAAACCGAGGCCGCCCAGGTGCACGGGCCGGGAAACCATCGGCCACGCCGTGGACTCCTCCGCGATGGTCTGGACGCCGGGACGCTCCCGGTACACCCCCTGGTTGAGGAGGCGCAGGAACTCGACCGCGTCAAGGTCCTCGTTCCCCCCGTACCGGTTCGGGATCCATTCGCCGTCCTTGCGGGCGTAGTCGAGATACAGCATGGAGGCCACGGCGTCGACGCGGAGCCCGTCGGCGTGATATTTCTCCAGCCAGAACAGGGCGCTGCTGATCAGGAAGGACCGGACCTCGTAACGGCCATGGTTGAAAATGTAGGTGTTCCATTCCGGATGAAACCCCTTCTTGGGGTCCGCGTGTTCGTAGAGGTAGGTCCCGTCGAAATACGACAGCCCGTGCCCGTCGTTCGGGAAGTGCGAGGGGACCCAGTCGAGGATGACGCCGATGCCGTTCTGGTGGAGCGCGTCGACAAGCCCCATGAACTCCTGCGGCGTCCCGTGACCGGAGGTGGGAGCGAAATAACCGACTTTCTGGTACCCCCAGGAACCGTAGAACGGGTGTTCCATCACCGGCAGAAACTCCACGTGCGTGAACCCCATTTCCTTCACGTACTCCACGAGGCGCGCGGCCAGCTCTGTATAGGTTAGACAGCGGTTGTTGTCCTCCGGCACGCGCATCCACGACCCCAAATGGACCTCGTATACGGACATGGGAGCGTCCAGCGAATTGACCTTGGCGCGGTCCTTCATCCAATCGCCGTCGCCCCACGAATAGTCCAGGTCCCAGACCCTGGAAGCGGTATTGGGGCGGACTTCCCAGTAGAAAGCGTAAGGGTCGCCTTTATCGACGCGGTAATCGTTGAACCGCGAACGGACATGGTATTTGTACAACGCTCCATGGGAGACGCCGGGGACGAACCCCTCCCAGATTCCGGAACCGTCTTCCCTTTGTTTCAAAACGTGGGCGTCGGCGTCCCAGCGGTTGAAGTCGCCAATGACCGAGACTTGTTGCGCGTTGGGAGCCCAAACGGCGAAACAGGTCCCCTCCGCGCCCTCGACCCGATGGACATGCGACCCCAGCTTGTCGTACATCGCGCCATGGGTCCCCTCCTTGAACAAATAGATGTCGCGGTCGGTCAGCAGGCTGACGTCATGCCGGACTTTACCGGGGCCGTTGGTTCGCGGTTTCATGAATGGTCCTCGGAGCGTGTAACAAAATGAACCGATCGTCGGGACATGCAAATACCTCCCCTCCCTTGACCGGGGAACGCCCCGGAACGGGATAGCCAAGCCCGGATTGCCCCCGATGACTCCCCATTCGCCATCGGAGCCGAGCCTGTTGAGTCCAGCGTCACGCTGGGGAGGGGGCTGGGGGAGGGTGACCAGCGTGAACGCTGGATCCGACGCCGCCTCAGGCTGACGCCGAGGCGGAATTTCGTTCCGGCGATCGCGTCAGCGTTATCGCCGCGTTGCCTCCGGGCGCTTGCCCGGCTTTTCACCCCCACCTGACCTCCCCCTTCAAGGGGGAGGAAGTTATGGAATACTTCATTTTGTTACACGCCCTTATCTGCCGCAACACTTCTTGTGTTTCTTGCCGCTCCCGCAGGGACAGGGGCCGTTCCGCCCCACCTTTTCGCCCGAACGGACAATTGGTTTGGTGGACGGAGCGGCCTGTCGAGCGGAACGCTTGACGGAGCGTTTTTCGCTGTAATACCACCGGCCGTCTTCTTTCACGAACTTCGACGTTTCGCTCAGCGTTTTCCCGACGCCCTTCTCCAGGTAATGCGCGGTAAACGTCGCCTCCCCTTCGCCGTCCTCGCGCCCGCCGTTTTTCAGGCCGAGGATTTCCAGCTTTTTCCATTGGACATTCTCCTGGTTTGCGGAATACGCCTTCTCCATCCCCGGACGCCTTTCCTCCGGCAGGACGGTCGCGGCCAGGTAGTCCCAGTTTTTCATGACATGGGCCGTGTACCGGGAACGCATCAAATCCTCCGCCGTGTCGGGGAGGACCGCGCCGCGGACCAGCGGGGCGCAACAGTCGGTGAAGGGGGAATTCAATCCGCGCGGGCATTCGTTCATCGTTCGCTCCATTCTTTCCACGCGAGTTTCCCGCCGCCCCGGGAGGCGGAACGGGTTTTCCGCCCTCTCCCCGTCTCACTCCCTGGCGGAGACGGGAGAGGGGCCTTTCAAGTAAAGGGAACCCGTCGGCGTCCGGAAAAACTTTTCCAGGGGAATCTCCTCCTGTTTCAGGAATCCGCGAGAGGGGAGATCGCCGCCCGCGACCAGTTCCAAAACCGCGCAGACGGAGGCGGCGGTCGTCCAGGAGATGGCCTTCCAGGGCTCGCCGGCGATTTCCAGAGGATAATAACTGCGGACGAATTCCTCGCGCGCCTGCTTGCCCTTCCGCCAGCCTTCCACTGCCGCATGAACGTACACCACGTCGTCCTTGACGGGGGGTTTGGCGTTGACCAGTATTTCGCCGGCGCGCTTGCGTTCGTCCCTCATATGCAGTTCGTTGAAGAAGAAACTCATCAACTGGCAATGACCGGGATAGCGGATGGTTTTATAATTGAGGTTCGAGACTTTCCCCTCGAACGTCTCGCACATCGTCCCCAGTCCGCCGGAAGTGGTGAACGCCTCCAACTGCACGCCGTCGATGACGATGGTCTCCAGCCCTTCCATGGCGGTGATCTTGGCGCGCTTGCCGTCCTTGATGACGTCGCAGTCGTTGAGATACTCGTTGACCACGCCCTCCGGCGACCAGTTGAACGCATACCCCAGAAGACCGCGGGGATGCTGGGGCAAGGCCCCGACCCGGAGCTCGACGCTCCTCAGGCGGTCGAACCTTTTGGCCAGGTCGGCCCCCGCGACGCTGATGAACCCCGGCGCGAGACCGCATTGCGGGGCCATGACCCCTTTCGCGGAGGCCGAAAGCTCCCGCACCGCCTGGGTGGTCGCCACGTCCTCGGTCAGGTCGAAATAATGGCGGCCCGCGGAATGCGCGGCGCGGGCGACGCCGAGGTTCAGATGGTATGGGAGGCAGGTCACCGCGGCGTCGTGTCCATTCACCGCCTGGGCCAGGGCCTTCGCGTCCGAAACGTCGCTTTTCCTCACGCCGAAGGGAACGTCCCCGTGGGTTTTCGAGTCCAGTCCCGAGACCCGGTAGCCCGCCTCGTGCAAAAGGACGGCCGCCAATTTGCCGACCTTCCCCAAACCCACCACAAGAACGGATTCAATGATTTTCCCGCTCATCGCCTGAAAGTTCCTCCCATCGCCCGATCGGACTCCGCGTTTCCGGTTTATATTTTAGACTATCCCAAAAAACAATCAACAGAAGTCCCAACGGGGTTCAAAACCTTCCGGCGGGCCATCGCATGACAAACCAGGCCCAGACGCCGGCTGGAGAATCCGAGGGCCCGGGAGACTTTGCTTTCATGCCCGCTTTCCATTAAATTGGAGGAATATAAGGGGTCGGCAAACCGGAGACGGCAACATTGATTTTAGAGTTAGAACGCCGGGAGCGAAGGTCCATGACGAAAAACAAACCGCGCAAGAAAATCAAAAAACCGAACCCGTCAGCCAAGGCTTTGGCCAGCGGCCGGTACCGGCAACGGCGGGTCGAGTCCCGGAAGGTTTACCGGCGGCCCAAACAAAAACGCGTTGCGCTGAAGGAGACCGAAAGCGACGGTTGAGGAGACCGCCGGGCGGACGGTCTCAGCCGCCGATGGCGTGCATGGCGCGCCGGGGACGCTCGAAATCGTCCAGGTTGATCTTGTGGCCGGGCTCCTTGAGTTGGACGGCGTATTGGATGGTCGCGGCGATTTCCGCGTCCGCGGCCCCCGAGCGGACCATGTCCTTGAGGTCGTATTCCGCGGTCGAGAACAGACAGGTGCGGAGTTTGCCGTCCGCCGTCATGCGGATGCGGTTGCAATGGTCGCAGAACGGATTGCTGACCGCCGTGATGATCCCGATCTTCCCCTTGCCGTCGGCGAACTGGTACTCGCTGGCCGGGCCAATGTCGAGGGACTCGTTGACCGGGAGCAGGTCGTATTTCCGTTTGACGATGGCGACGATCTCGTGGCCGAAAAGGACTTTGTTCTTTTCCCAGACTTCGTCGGAATCGAGCGGCATGAACTCGATGAACCGGATCTCGAAGCCCTCCGACCGGCCCATCTCGATGAGCCCCATGATCTCGGTCTCGGAAAAATTGCGTATGGCCACGGCGTTGATCTTTATGGATTTGAACCCGGTCTCCGCCGCCGTCCGGAGCCCTTCCAGCACTTGCTGGAGGCAATCGCGACGGTTGACGTGGCGGAACTTTTCTGGGTCGAGCGAGTCGAGGCTGACGTTCAGGCGTTGCAAACCGGCCTCTTTCAAGGCCCGGGCCTGGTCCTTCAAAAAGAAGGCGTTGGTGGTCATCGCGATATCGTCGATGCCTTTTATTTTGGACAACATGGCGACCAGGACGGGCAGGTCCTTGCGCATGGTCGGTTCCCCGCCCGTCAGGCGGAGCCGGTTGATCCCCAGGTTGGACACGATTTCGACGATGCGCGCGATTTCCTCGAAGGAGAGCAGTTCCTTGCGGTCCATGAACTCGACATTGTCCGCCGGCATACAGTAAGTACACCGGAAGTTACAGCGGTCGGTGACGGATATGCGCAGGTTGACGATCGTCCTGCCCATCCCATCCACTAACTTGGGTCTCTGGCGTTCGTTGGCGGTCGTCATATGCAGTCGCTCCGGCTTTACTTTCCGGCGGTTTACGCAAGATCGTTGCCCCGGAAAGGCGAAGCCATCCCCTTCCTTTTTGCATGGTCGAACCTGTGACGGTCATTATAACCCTTTCGCCGGGTTTTGCACCTGAATAGTTGACGCCGAAACGCATCCTCCCCCTTCTTCATCAAGAATCATCAAATAGGCTAAATTCCTATGTCGAATAAGAAATATCTTTCATTAACGCCAAAACAAAGCTATTATATCGGCTCTTGGAATATCGACGACGAAAAAAAGACGAAAACCGTCTTTTAGCCTTGTAAGCGGCCACAACTCATTTCATTGTCCAGGAGCGAGTTTTGGAAATCCAGGAAGCGCGCGCGCGGCTCAATTATTTGCTGACCTTGAATATCCGCCGGGAGGAAGCGTTCGGCCCCCTGTCCCTGGCGTTCATCAAGGAGCCGGACTTCGACGGCGCCGGCCTGTCGGCGGAGGAACGGTTCAACCTGGTCATCGCCACCGTGCAGGCGCTCGACCCGAACCCGAAGCGCCACAACCTGAAGCTCGAGTTATTGCGCCGGGCCAAGGCCCTGCTGGTCCAGACGTTCTACTTCAACCATGAACTCGCCCGCCACCTGGAACAGGACATCCAAAAGACGGAAGCCGAGTTGACGTTATACAGCGAGGCCATGCGTCCCGAGGCGCGGGCGCCGGATGGCAACCAGCATCGGCTGATCGTCCAGAGCGACGCCCCGGAATACTTCCTGGACATCGCGCAGAAACGGGCCGCCTCTTACTATCAAAACAAATACTCGCTGTCCAGGGAAGCGCGGACGGCCCAGCACTTCGCCGGTTGCCCGCGCAAGTTCGATCCGGACAACCAGCACATCCAAAAAGAGTTCCCGGGGGCGTGCGGGCCGTTCATGAACTCCCGCGTCAACGCGTTCCACCTGATGTTCCCCTTCGACCTGAAAATCAGCCGGAAACCGGAGGCCCCCCTGGAAGCGGGCGCGCGTATTTTTTACGCCAAGATGGGTTATTCGTTCCCGCTCTGTTACGAGAGAGACAAGTATTGCAGTTACCACGACGGGCAGGTCGTCGAAATCCCCATCGACGACCCCCACCTGTTGTTCGTCTCCTTCTCCGCCGTCAAGGAACCGCAGTTCAAGGGGCCGCCGGGGATGACGACGGACGTCCCGCCGCGGTTTGCCTATCCCGCGACCGTGCTCGACCGCGTCGCAACGTTGGGGACGTTCGTGCAAATCCCCACGAACTTCAAAGTATGGTTCGACGCGTCGGCGGTGTCGCTGTTGGTCCAGGGCGCGCCGGACCTGCCCGAATACGGGGCGCTCGGCGGCACGGGACTGATGATGCGCTCCCATGCGTCGGACAAACTGGACGCCTACGTCGAATCCACCCGGGAACCCTGGCAGGAAGGGTTGAGCTTCAACTTCGTCAACGTGCACTTGCAGTTGGCTCCGGGGGTGGACACGGCGGTCGTCCCCTACAACACCCCCATCTTCACGGTCCATCCGACCCACTGCCGGACGAATTACAAGTTCGAGGACGTCCAGAGCGCGCGCGCCCGGACCAACGGAAAACCCGCCTCATCGCTCCGCCCCGCGTGACGGCAGGCCCCGCGAATTCCTTCACCGGCGCTTGAAACCCGGCGCGAAGCGCCTCTTCCCTAGGAATCCGCAGGCACAATTTGAATACCGATGTTCCGCGTATTGCGCTTAGCGCGGAGCGATTGGACAGGCGGCGGGAAAAGCGCGATAATAGGGCGTTTGAAAGAAGGAGGATTATCACGCAATATATGTCATCGGAGCGATTGCATGAAATTTACGCGAATTACCGTTGATCCCAAACAGATGGGAGGGGCGCCGTGCATCCGCGGGTTGCGTATACCGGTAGCGACCGTTGTGGCGATGGTTGCCGACGGGATGCCGGAGGCGGATATCCTGAAGGCATACCCGGACCTTGAACCGGACGATATCCATGAGGCGTTGCATTACGCCGCGGTAGCGGTCCGCGAGCGCGAACTCCCCCTTGTAGCTCCGTGAAATTTCTCGTCGATAACGCGCTGTCGCCTTGGGTGGCGCAAGGATTGCGCGATCATGGACACGATGCAGTGCATGTCCGGGATTATGGATTACAAGCGGCTGGCGACGAAGCGATCTTTGCCCGCGCCGCGCAAGAGAATCGAACCTTGATCTCGGCAGACACGGATTTTGGCGTCTTGCTCGCCCCGCGAGGCACGCGAAAACCCTCGGTGATTTTGTTCCGTCGCGAATCAAATCGACAACCGCAAAAACAGTTGGCGCTTCTACTGGCAAACCTGTCCGCCATCACGGAAGCCGTGGATCTGGGGTGTATCGCTGTTTTCGAGGAAACCCGTATCCGGATTCGTTCGTTACCGATCGGCGAAGGGGAATAGCCAGTCGAATCTCCCTTTCAATCTCAGTTCCCGAGGCGCCTTCCACAAATCGAGAATGGCGTCGGCGTTGTCGATATCCATGCCGGTTAAGCGTCCTTCTCAACCGTGCCCCCCCTCCGGAATTTTCCCGCCCTTTCCTTGCGCCTGGCTTGGATAAAAAGGCCCGGTCCCTTCCGTTTCTTTCCCTTAAGCGCCCGTAACTATCGAGACCTGTATAAACAATGTCATCGTCCTATTGTCATTGCGAGGAGGGTCTGCCGACGAAGCAATCCAGAAAATCTGGATCGCCACGCCGCCTATAGCGGCTCGCGATGACGTTACCCCCTGTCCTTATATTTATACAAGCATCAATAACTTTATTCGTTCCATAATGGATGTTTTAAGACCTTTGAAAGATCCCTTGCATCTAAAGGATGTTTGATTGTAATTATTTGCCGGATAAAATATAATTAGATTGACCCATCCCGGCTTTTAACTTTCGATAAATCCAAGGAACGCAAGGGTTTATCCATTTTTAAAAAAGGAATTCATGTCGGTCGTCGAAGAGAAGTATTCGGCCAAATTCGAGTCCGCGGTCTCCCAGCCGAAAAACCGGGGCGCCTATTACCCGGAAGACGCTGTCGAGAAGGGCATGGCCCTGCTCCAGGCGAAGTTCAAGGACCTCAAGCTGTACTGGCTGGTGGACACGGCCGAGGACCGGATTTACAGCGCCAAGTTCTTCGCCTACGGGGGAAAGGTTTCCCTGGCCATCGGCGAGACGTTGTCTACCATGGTCAAGGGGCTCACCGTGCAGGAGGCGTTTTCCCTGCTGGGTCCGGACGTGGAACGGCTCCTGCGGGACGACTTGCAAGTCCCCGCGGTCCCGGAATCCAAGCTGTCCGCTTTCTCGGCCGTCGAGGAGTTGTTGCGGCTCATGGAAAAGGAATACCCTTCGGCCAAGGCCCTGGCCCTCGCCAGCTCGGCGATGAAAGAGAAGGAGACCGGCCCGGGGAACGCCCCGGAACGAGTTGGCCAGGCCCGGATTGCCCTTGATAACGCTTACTCGCCATCCGAGTCGAGCCTGTCGGCTCCGGCGCCGCGCCGGCCGGGGACGCTCTCCGAGTTGTCGATGGCGGAGCAGGCGTGGCTGGCATTGAGCCCCGAGGAACAGATCGGGATGTTGGACCTGGTCCTGGACGAAAAAATCCGGCCCGCCCTGAACAACGACGGCGGCAACGTTTTGGTAAAAGAAGTGATCGACGGACGCAAGGTGATCATCCACTATCAGGGCGCCTGCGGCAGTTGCGGTTCCTCCATCGGCGGGACGCTGGCTTTCATCGAGCAGACCCTGCGGAGGAACATTTACAACGATTTGGTCGTGGTCCCCGACACCTACGCGGACCTGATGTGATTTTCCCGGCGCAAGGAGAATTTCAATGAAAACCAACACGGTTCCCAAGCCCTCGGTCTCCGAGGTCTTGGAAAATAAAGACGATTACAAATACGGTTTCACGACCGATATCGAATCGGACGTTTTCCTCAAGGGGTTGGACGAAAACGTCATCCGGGCCATTTCCCAGAAAAAGAACGAACCGCCCTTCATGCTGGAGTTCCGGCTCAAGGCGTACCGGAAATGGTTGACGATGAAGGAGCCGGCCTGGCCCAACGTCAAGTATCCGCCCATCGACTACCAGAATATTTCCTATTACGCCGCCCCCAAGGCCCGGAAGAAACTGGAAAGCCTGGACGAGGTGGACCCGGAAATCCTCAAGACGTTCGAAAAACTGGGGATCCCCCTGGAGGAGCAAAAGCGCCTTTCGAACGTGGCGGTGGACGCCGTGTTCGACAGCGTCAGCGTGGCCACCACGCACAAGAAGAAACTGATGGAGCACGGCATCATCTTCTGCCCCATCTCCGAGGCCGTGCAGGAATACCCGGAGCTGGTGGAGGAGTACCTGGGGACCGTGGTCCCGGTCGGGGACAATTTTTTCGCCGCGTTGAACAGCGCGGTGTTCACCGACGGGTCGTTCGTGTACATCCCGCCCGACACCGTGTCCCCGATGGAGCTGTCCACCTATTTCCGGATCAACACCGAGGAGACGGGCCAGTTCGAGCGCACCTTGATCATTTGCGCGGAGAACAGCTACGTTTCCTACCTGGAAGGGTGCACCGCCCCGCGGTTCGACACCAATCAACTGCACGCCGCCGTGGTCGAACTGGTGACCCTGGATAACGCGGAGATCAAGTACAGCACCGTGCAGAACTGGTACGCCGGCGACAAGGAGACGGGGAAAGGCGGCATCTACAACTTCGTCACCAAACGCGGCAAGTGCCTCGGCAAGAACTCCAAGATCTCCTGGACCCAGGTGGAGACCGGGTCGGCCATCACCTGGAAATACCCGAGTTGCATCCTGATGGGCGACAACTCCTCGGGAGAGTTCTACTCCGTGGCCCTGACCAACGGCCACATGCAGGCCGACACGGGGACCAAGATGATCCACATCGGCAGGAACACCCGTTACAGCATCATCTCGAAGGGGATTTCCGCCGATTATTCCAGCAACAGCTACCGCGGTCTCGTGAAAGTGAACAAGTCCGCCGCCAACGCGCGGAACTACACCCAGTGCGACAGCATGCTGGTGGGGGAGAAGTGTAGCGCCCACACGTTCCCATATATCGAGTCGGCGAACAGCACGGCGCGGTTGGAACACGAGGCTTCCACCTCCAAGATCAGCGAGGAGCAGTTGTTTTACCTGGAATCCCGCGGCATTTCCCGCGAGAACGCGATCACGGCGGTGATCAGCGGCTTCTGCAAGGAAGTGTTCAAACAGCTTCCCATGGAGTTCGCCGTGGAAGCGCAGAAACTGCTGACCCTGAAACTGGAGGACAGCGTCGGCTGACCAGCGTGAACGCTGGAGCCAATGCCGTCTCGCGCTTGCGCCGAGGCGGGATGTAGCTCCCCCTTGCAAAGGGGGCCGGGGGGATTCGCATTTCGGCGACCGCGTCAGCGTCATAGCGCATTGCCTCCGGGCGATTGCCCGGCTTTTCACCCCCACCTTGTCCTCCCCCTTCAAAGGGGAGGAAGTGATGGAAAACTTCATTTTGTCAGGCGCTCTCAACAAGCTCAACGGAAGGAAATTGTTCGATGCTCGAAATAAAGGATTTACACGCCGGATTTGAAGGCACGGAAATCGTCAAGGGGATCTCCCTGACGGTCAACAAAGGAGAGATCCACGCCATCATGGGGCCCAACGGCTCCGGCAAAAGCACCTTGTCCAAAATACTCGCGGGCCATCCCTCCTACGAAGCGATGGGGGGGACCGTAACGTTCATGGGCAAGGACCTGCTGGAATTGTCGCCCGACCAGAGGGCGCTGGAAGGGATTTTCCTGGGCTTCCAGTATCCTGTCGAGGTGCCGGGCGTCAACAACGCCGAGTTCCTGCGCATGGCCTACAACGCCAAAATGGCGCGCCAGGGCAAGGAGGAACTGGACCCCCTGGACTTCGACGACATCCTCGACGAAAAAATGAAGCTGGTGGGGATGGATCCCAAGTACAAAGACCGGTCCCTCAACGAAGGGTTTTCGGGCGGCGAGAAAAAGAAGAACGAAATCCTGCAAATGGCCGTGCTTCAGCCGAAACTGGCCATACTGGACGAGACCGATTCCGGGCTGGACATCGACGCCTTGCGCGTGGTCGCCAACGGCGTGAACAAGCTCGTCAACCAGGACAACGCCATCATCCTGATCACCCATTACCAGAGACTTCTGGAATACGTCAAACCCCATTACGTTCACGTGCTGAGCAAGGGGAAAATCGTCAAGTCCGGCGACAAGAGCCTGGCCCTCGACCTGGAGGCCCAAGGGTACGACTGGCTGACCCCGATTCCGAAATAAGGAGAGACCATGCCGACAACGTTGACCGATACGCCGAGCGGCGCGGAATCGCTGATTTTGGACCTGCACGGGAAGTACCTGGAGGAAGCCAGGCCCCCCGAACCGTTCAAGGGGCTGAACCTGGCGTCCGTCCGCCGGTTCGAAACGCTGAAATTCCCCCACCCCAAGCACGACCTGTTTTCCTTCGTGAACGCGAAGGAACTGGCGTGGACCCGGTTCCAGCTTCAACGCGACAGCCGCATCGGAAAAGATATTGTCCGGGACCACGTTTATCCCGGTTGCGAGAAGAGCGTCCTGGTCGTGGCGGACGGGACGTTTCGCCCCGACCTTTCCGACCGGTCCGCCCTGCCGTCCCAGGTCAAGGTTTCCTCCCTGCGGGAAGCCGTCGCCGATCCCGCCATCGCGCGGTATCTTGCGGAAACCATCGAAAGCGAAAACGACGTTTTCGCGGCGATCAACGGAGCGTTCTTCAGCGACGGCCTGTATTTGGAGGTGGAACCCGCGGCCTTGGTCGAGGCCCCGGCGCTGATCCTATATATCTCCTCGGGCTCGGCGTCCCATCCAACGATGACCGTCCCCCGCGTCCTGGCCAAGGTCGGGAGACACTCCGAGGTCAAAATCGTCGTCAAGTACGCCGGCGCCGGCGGGAACTATTTTGTCAACTCAACGCAGGATTTCATCCTGGAGGAAAACAGCAAGGTCCTCTATACGCACATCCAGGCCGATCCTTTCGAGTCCTGGAGCTTCGCCAAGGACCGGGTCCATCTCAACCGTTACAGCCGCTTCCATGGAGTCAACGTCTACTCGGGTTGCAAGTTGGCCCGGCGTCATCATGAGGTCCATCTCGAGGACAGCGGGGCGGAACTGAAGCTGGACGGCGTTTCCGTCCTGACCGGACGGGAACAGGCCCACAACCTGGTCCGCGTCCATCACGAGGCGCCGCAATGCGCCAGCGCCCAGCATTTCAAGAACATCGTCAACGAGAGTAGCCGGTCCAGTTTCGACGGTAGCGTCATTGTCAACAAGGGCGCCCAGTTGACCAACTCGGACCAGTTGATCAACAACCTCATGCTTTCCGACGACGCCCATGCCGACAGCAAACCCAACTTGATGATTTACGCGGACGACGTCAAATGCACGCACGGGTCCACCGTGGGCCAGTTGGACGAGGAACAACTTTTCTACTTGAACTCCCGCGGACTTTCGCAAGGGATGGCCAAGAGCCTGCTCACCCGGAGTTTCGCCGAAAGCA
Organism: Nitrospinota bacterium; assembly: GCA_016217765.1. Classification (GTDB taxonomy): domain Bacteria; phylum Nitrospinota; class Nitrospinia; order Nitrospinales; family JACRGP01; genus JACRGP01. Next base: position 14,406 of record JACRGP010000111.1, read on the forward strand.
TCCTGGGCGAGATACAGGTCCCCGCCGTGGCGTCGGACCTCCGCGGAATCCTTTCGAAAAAACTGGAGGCGGACCATGCCTGATTCAGGGGCCGTACTGGCCAAAAAACCCGCGATCGACGTGGACAAAATAAGAAAGGACTTCCCCGTCCTCTCGCGAACGATCGACGGCAAGCCGCTCATCTATCTCGATAACGCCGCCACGACGCAGAAACCCTGGAGCGTCATCAACCGCCTGTTCAAGTTCGAATCGGAGGAGTACGGGACCGTCCGGCGCGGGGCCTACAAACTGAGCGAACGGTCCACCCGGTTGTACGAGGAGTCGAGGCGGAAAGTCGCGGATTTCCTGGGAGCCGCGAGCAAGGAGGAAATCGTTTTCACCAGCGGGACCACGCAGTCCATCAACCTGGTCGCGTACAGTTTCGGACGCAGGTTCGTCAACGCCGGCGACGAGGTCGTCATCTCCAACATCGAGCATCACGCCAATACCGTCCCCTGGCAGGTCCTGTGCGAGGAAAAAGGCGCGGTCCTCAAGGTGATCCCCGTCAACGACGACGGCGAGTTGATCATGACGGAATACGACAAACTGCTGAGCAAAAAAACCAGGCTGGTGGCGGTGAACCATGTGTCCAACGCCCTGGGCACCGTCAACCCGGTACGGGAGATCGTCCGCAAGGCGCGCGCTGTAGGCGCGAAGGTCCTGATCGACGGGGCGCAGAGTACCCCGCATATGAAAATCGACGTGCGGGAACTCGACTGCGACTTTTACACCTTCTCGGGCCACAAGATGTACGGGCCCAGCGGCGTCGGCGGGTTGTACGGGAAAATGGAGGTCCTGGAAACCATGCCCCCTTACGTGACCGGCGGGGACATGATCGTCCAGGTCACCCTGGAGAAAACCACGTACGCCAAACCCCCTTCCCGTTTCGAGGCGGGGACGCCGCCCATATCCCAGGTGATCGGGCTGGGGACCGCCATCGATTACCTGAACGGGGTCGGCATGGACAAGATCGGCGAATACGAACACAGCTTGCTGGAGTATGGGACCCGGTTGTTGCGGGACATACCGGGACTGCGGATCATCGGCACGGCCAGGGACAAGGCCAGCATCATTTCGTTTTATCTGGACGCCGCGCACCCCCACGACGTGGTCACCATCCTCGACCAGGACGGGATAGCCCTGCGGGGCGGGCATCACTGCGCCCAGCCCACGATGAAGCGTTTTGGCGTGCCCGCCACCGCCCGCGCTTCCATGTCGTTTTACAACAAGTACGAGGAACTCGACGCGCTGGCCGCCAGCATACGCAGAACGATCAAGATTTTTTCCTGACCAGCGTGCCGCTGGACCCAATGCCGCCTCCCGCTTGCGCGGAGGCGGAAACTGCATTTCCGGCAATCGCGGAGCGTCATCGTCGCGTTGTCTCTCCGGCGCATCCGCCGACATCAACAACCTATGATTTTTTTCGTCCGTCCGCCCGTTGGGTATATATTAATTATGAAAAGGGGCATCCGGACCGGAATTCCCCATACTGAGGAAAGGATCGCGTTCGATGTCCTATAGTAGCGAGCTTTACCAACAGGTTATTCTGGACCATAACCGCAAACCCAGGAATTTCCGCGAGATGCCGAACGCGACGCACTTCTGCCACGGGTTCAACCCGCTGTGCGGCGACGACATCACGGTGTATCTGGACGTTGATAATGACCACGTGATCCAGGACGTCAGCTTTACCGGTTCGGGATGCGCGATTTCCAAGGCCAGTTCGTCCCTGATGACCGTCCATCTGAAAGGGAAGAAAATCGAGGAGTCGAAGGTCATTTTCGACGAATTTCATAAAATGGTCCTGGGCGAGTTCGATCCCGAAAAGTCGGAGAACCATCTGGGGAAATTGACCCTTTTCATGGGCGTCCGGGAATTCCCCTCGCGCATCAAATGCGCCAGCCTGTCCTGGCACGCGATGATCGGCGCCCTGGAGAAAAAAGCCGAAGGCATCACGACCGAATGACGCGCGCAAGTCCGCGCCCTTCGTGATTCCCGGCATGAACGACGGGAAGACAGGGGTATGGTCGCTACGGTGGAAAACATTCTGGACAACTTGACGCGGCCGGGAGAGCTGTGCGTCGATCTGGGCGGCGGGTCTTTACTCTGCACCGCCTGTGGGCACCGTTGCAAACTGCGGCCCGGACAACGCGGCGTTTGCAAGGTGAGGTACAACTCCGACGGGACCTTGATGGTCCCGTTCAACTACGTCTCGGGGATCCATAACGACCCGATCGAGAAGAAGCCGTTTTTCCACGTCATGCCCGGCAGTCTGGCGATGAGTTTCGGCATGCTGGGGTGCGATTTCCGTTGCGCCTACTGTCAGAACTGGTTCACCTCGCAGACCCTGCGCGACGAGGCGTCCAGTTGTTCCGCCACGCGGGTCACGGCCCGGGACATCTGCGATATGGCCGAGCGGTACGGCTCCAGGACCGTGGTCTCCACTTACAACGAACCCCTGATCACCAGCGAATGGGCCGTCGAGGTTTTCCGCGAGGCCAAAAACAGGGGACTGAAGACGGCTTACGTTTCCAACGGCCACGGCACTCCGGAGGTCCTGGAGTATCTCCGGCCGTGGCTGGATTATTACAAGATCGACCTCAAGTGTTTCGACGCCAAAAACTACCGCCGGTTGGGAGGGGACTTTCAAGCCGTCCTGGAAACCATCCGGCAGGTTTACCAAATGGGTCTCTGGACCGAGATCGTCACCCTGGTCGTCCCCGGCTACAACGATTCCGACCGGGAGCTTTCCGAAATCGCCGGGTTCATCGCCTCCGTCTCGCCGGACATCCCCTGGCACGCGACCGCCTTCCATCCCGATTACAAGATGCGGGACCGGGGACGGACGCCCGCGGAAACGCTGTTACGCGCCCGGCGGATCGGGCAGAAGGCCGGCTTGCGGTTCGTTTACTCCGGCAACCTGCCGGGCCAGGTGGAGAACACCGAGAACACCTATTGTCCGAAATGCGGAGAAACGCTGGTCGAACGTTTCGGTTTCTCCGTCCATTCCAACCGTCTGCGATCGGGGCGCTGTCCCGCCTGCGGGGAAACCATCCCGGGCCGATGGGCCGCCTGACGCATCCAATTGAAACTTGAAAACCGGCGCGCGGCCCTTTCCGGGCCGGGAAAAACAATATGTTCAGGAATCGCACAGGAGGGAACATTGAAAGTTAGAGATCGAATCGGAAAAGCGTTGGGGCGCGTCCCCAGCGGACTCTTCATCGTCACCGCCCGGTACGAAGACCGGCAGGACGCGGTGCTGGCCAGTTGGGTGAACCAGTGTTCGTTCGAGCCGCCCGCGGTGACCATCGCCCTCGCCAAGACCCGCCCGGCGCGGCTTCTGGTCGAGGCGTCCCAGTCGTTCATCGTCAACGTCTTGAACAAGGACCCCAACGGCCTTCTCAAACGGTTCTGCAAGGCGCCCGCCGATCCCAACGCGTCCGTTTTCGAGGGGCTTGAGGTGCAGGAAGGCTTCAAGGGGATAACCGTCCTCAAGGACGCCGTTTCCTACCTGGAATGCGAGGTCGTGGACCAACGACCCGTGGGCGACCACGTGGTGTATTTCGGCAAAATCGTCGGGGGAGGCATCCTGCAAGGCGGCGAACCCTACGTGCACGTCCGGACCAACGGCTTCAGTTATTGAGGGGGATTGACTTGGATATCGCGCGAACAAAAGAATGGATTTGCCCCCTTGCAAGACCGCCCCTTTATCAAAGAGGGGACGAGGGGAGTTGCGCTACCCGCCGGGAGGCCAGGATCTGCCTGGCGGCGGGAACTGCTTCCCGGCGATCGCGAAGCGTCATCGCCGCGTCGCCTCCGGGCGTCGCGCCCGGTCACCGGTAGTTGGTAAAACTCATGGCGATCCCGAAATCCTTCTGCTTCAGATTCTGGATGACGGTCTGCAGGTCGTCCTTGTTTTTTCCGGTAACGCGCACTTGATCGTCCATGACCTGCCCCTGGACCTTGAGCCCCAGCCCCTTGATGAACTTCACGACCTCCTTGGCCTTGTCCTGGGGAATGCCCTTTTGCAGGGTAACGACCTGCCGCACCGTATTCCCGGCGGCCTGTTCCACATTGCCGTAGGACAGCGCCTTGAGGGGGACCTTGCGTTTCACCAGTTTTCCCTGCAGGATATCGACGACCGACTTCAACTTCGGTTCGTCGTCCGAAACCAGGACGATCCGGTTGTCCTTCTCCTCCAGGGTGATTTCGCTTTTGCTGTTCTTGAAATCGAAACGCTGACGGATCTCCATCATCGCCTGGTTGACGGCGTTTTTGGTTTCCATCATATCGACTTCGGAAACAATGTCGAAGGAATTGCTCATTTTGCGGGACCGCGATATCCTCAAAAATTCGATGAAAAATTGTACTACAAAACGCCGTTCTCAAAAAATATTTTTACCATCGGGGCGCGAATCAAATCTCCCCCAGCCCCTCTTTGTCAAAGAGGGGAGACATCATCCCCCTTTAGCAAAGGGGGACTGAGGGGGATTTGGGAATTCCCCGTTGTCCCGCGGGTTAAGGCCGTCCCTGAAAATATTTTTACCATCCCATTTCAGGAAAACAATTCGACGGGGAAGTGTGCCATAATATCCGTTTTTCATGGCACGGAGAGAACCAATGCCCAACAGCCGCTATATCGTAGGCGACCCCAAAATCGACCAATCGATACTGGAACTGAGCCAGACCCGCGCTTCCCCGGAATGCGCGGATTTGCTGAGAGAGATGCTGACCACCCTCGTCAAGCTCGGGAGGGAGCACGCCGACATCGGCGATTTCAAACTGGTCAATTCCACCTTGAAGGAACTGCGCCATGCCTTGCGCACTTTCCTGCCCCACCGCGGCACGCGGAAAGCGGCTTTTTTCGGTTCCGCCCGCACGAAGGATTCCGACCCTTGCTACCGGATGGCCCATGAAATGGCGGCCATCATGGTCGGCAAGGGCTTCATGGTGGTATCGGGCGGGGGCGGCGGCATCATGGAAGCCGCCAACCGGGGAGCGGGGAATGGAAACAGTTTCGGGCTGAACATAAAACTCCCTTTCGAGCAGAAAGCCAATCCCTATATCCAGGGAAGCCAGAATTTGATGAACTTCAAATACTTCTTTACCCGGAAACTGATGTTCATCAAGGAGACCAACGCCACGGTCCTCTTCCCCGGGGGGTTTGGCACGCTGGACGAGGGGTTCGAGAATATCACCCTGTTCCAAACCGGCAAGAGTCTTCCCCGGCCCATCGTCCTCATGGAGCCCCCCGACAGCGACTACTGGGAAAACTGGCTTAAGAGCGTAAAGAGAGATCTGCTGGGCAACGGATATATATCGGAGGACGATTTAAAGCTGTTTCGTGTTTTTCACTCCGCGGAGGAAGGCGCCCGCTATATCGTCGATTTCTACCGCGCCTACCATTCGTTGCGGTATGTCCGGGACCTTACCGTGCTCCGCTTCACCCGCGGAATTCCCCCACAGGCGGTGGACCGCTTGAATGGCGAGTTCAAGGACATCCTGCGGAACGGCGACATCCAGACCTCCCCTCCCCTGCCCGAGGAAGTCCAGAGAAACGAACATCTCGACCTGCCGCGATTGGTTTTTAATTACAACAAACGCAATTTCGGCCGTCTGCTGGACATGATCCACTTTATAAACCAGGCCGTATAAAGCCTTGCTCCCGGACCGGGAAGCGATGAAATGGAAATTCCGGGGGAAACACGGTAATATAAGCGTGAATAAAAGAGGCCGTTATGATCAAGACCCGTGTTTCGGAAGAAGCGCTTCAACGCATCAAGGCAACTCTTCAAAAAACCTATGGCGACCGCTTCAAAGGCGTCGTTCTTTACGGCTCCGAGGCGCGCGGCGACGCCAGGGAGGACAGCGATATCGATTTGTTGGTACTGCTGGCCGGACCCGTTGTTTTTGGGGATGAAATACAAACCATTATCGACGCGATCTATCCGATACAACTGGAAGTGGACCGTATCGTTTCCGTTCGCCCCGCGGATATCGCGGTGTATGAAAAAGGCGAATTTCCGTTTTATCGCAACGTCAAAGAGGAAGGCGTTTTACTTTGATGGAAACGGCGAGGGTATTTTGGGAACGCGCGATAACAGCCCTTCATTCCGCCAACCTGTTGATTCCCACCGATCCGGACGGCGCCGCTTCGCGAGCTTACTACGCCGCATTCAACGCCGTCTCCGCATTACTCGCCCTTGAGGGGAAATCTTTCAAGAAACACTCCGCCGTCGATAGCGCCGTACACCGCGATTTGGTAAGAACGGGACGCTGGCCAGTCGAACTGGGCAAAAAGTTTTCATCCCTGGTGGAATCGAGAGCGACGGGAGATTATGGGAACGACCAACACATTTCGAACGAATTGGCCGAAATATCCTTACAATCCGCCCGGCGCATATTGGAAGTTGTGCACAAGGAAAACCCCGAGGTTTTTCCGGCGGATTTCCGGTAGCCCTTCCTCCCGCACTGTCCAATCAATTTAAACCATGAACACCATAGTAACAAACCCAACCGGCCATTAATTAACGCGTCATTCGATTTACACCGGCGTTTCCCCTGTAAAAACATAGGTTTCCCAGTCACAATCGTTCTATTTACACGGAGACTCGTTTTGCTGTAGAATGCCTTGATTTCAAACTCAAGTTTCGCGTCGCAAACGCCGTTCAATCATAAGAAACATTAAGGTTTGAAGATTGCCTGGAAAAGATGGTAAGCTTCAGGAAATTCGGAAGGAATCTGGAAAACCGGCCACTAGAGGACGGCGCGAAGCAATGACTCTTGAGTCCGTTCAAAGCTCTCTTACCCCATCGAAGCCGTCCGCGCCCTGGAAAAAAAATTTACAACCTGCTTTACCTTGCCGGGACCACAAACCATGACCGCGGCCTCTCACGAAACCTTGGCGCCTCCAGTCCGCTCCTCTTCGCCCGTGTGTTACCAAAACACCTTGATCGTCATTCCCGCTTTCAATGAAGCGAAAAACATCGGGACGGTGCTGGACGAAATCCATCAGGAGTTGCCCGGCGTCCCCGTCCTGGTGATCAACGACGGCTCGTCGGACGCCACCCCCCGGATCGCCGAGGAACACGGGGCCCAGGTGATTTCGCTCCCCTACAATTCGGGTTACGGGGTGGCCCTGCAGACCGGTTTCATATACGCCAGCCAGAATAATTATACGGTCGTGGTGCAAATGGACGGAGACCGGCAACACAGTTCCTCGTCCATCAAATGCCTCCTGCAAGAAGTCCAACAGGAAGACGTGGACGTGGTGATCGGTTCCCGCTTCCTGGAGAACCGCGTTTATAAAACGTCCCTGGCGCGGAAAATCGGCATTTTCATATTCGGCAAGCTGGCGTCCATCCTGATCGGCCAGAAAGTCACCGACCCGACCTCCGGATTCCAGGCGATCAAGGGGGACGCGATCAAGTTCATGGCCAGCGACTTCTATCCTCCCGATTATCCCGACGCCGACTTCATCATCCTTCTGCACCGTTTCGGGTACAAGATCCGGGAATACCCGGTCGTCATGCACCCCAACGCAGACAACAAATCCATGCACCGGGGCCACAAAACGGTCTATTATGTGTTCAAAATGTTTCTGTCCATAATCGTCACGTTGTTACGTCAGAAACCCGGAAGAAAATAACCATGCCGCCGCGGATTAAAATAATTTCCATCTTCATCTGCGTCATCCTGGTGGCTTACGTTTTCGAGCTGGTCCGCCGCCGCCACCTCAACGAGGAATACTCGATGGGTTGGCTGGTCACCGGGACCATCATGTTGATCTTGTCGGTATTCGACGACCTTTTGATATGGGTCTCGGACTTCGTCGGCGCCACCTTGTTCACCTCGACGCTGTTCTTCTTCGGACTGCTGTTTCTGGTGGTCATCTGCCTGCATTTTTCCATTCGGATATCGGCCTTGACCAACCAGGTCCGGCGCCTGACCCAGCATATCGGCATCCTGTACCGCCAGAAAACCGAACTCGAGTCCCTGCTCGGCAAACAGCCCCTCAAGGAAGGCGCGGCCAACCTGGAAAAGCTTTGAACGTCCTGAGAACCATCGAAACGTTTCTCCCTTATATCTGCGGGCCCGCCAACCAGGCTTTTCAAATCTCCAACCGCCTCGAGGAAATGGGGATCCATTCCCCCGTGTTGACCACCTATTGCGACGTGCCGAATTCGTTGCCGAGGCGCGACACGATCGACCGCGTCCGGGTGATCCGCATGCGCAACCAGTTCCAAATCATGCGCTATTGCGTCAGCCTGGGGATGGTCAAGTTCCTCGCGGCCGGCGGCCTGAAAGACTTTGACATCGTTCACAGCCACAACTACCGCAACTTTCAGGCCGACTGCGGTTTTTTTTTTTCCAAATTGAAGGGGAAACCCTTCGTCCTGAACGCCCACGGCTCGTTGCTGGGCTTTAAAAAATACCTTGCCCCCGGACTCCACCAGGTCCCGTACAAGATCTACGACGGTTTGACGTTGAAAATGGCGGCTAGAAGAGCCGACGCCGTGGTGGTATCCTCGCAGTTCGAGTACGAAGACGCCGTCGAGTTCGGGATCGACCGGAAAAAACTGCATATCATCCCCATGGGGATAGATATCCCGGAGGAGACCGCGCCGCCCGGGCGGCCGAGCGGTTTGCCATTAAGAATTCTGTTCGTGGGCCGCCTGGCCTGGGTCCGCCGCGTCGAACTCCTGCTTCAGGCCGCGAAGGAATTGAAAATCCCGTACCAAATCTCCATCGTGGGCGGCGAGGAAAAAACGGCGAGCCTTGCCAAAGGCGGATATATGCAGGAATTGAAAAATCTTGCCGCCGAGTTGGGCATGGCGGACCGCGTCACGTTCGCCGGGCCAAAAAAACCGGAGGAACTGCGGTCTTGTTACGAAAACGCCGACGTGTTCGTTTACCCCTCGCTTTACGAGAATTTCGGCCAGCCCATCCTGGAAGCCGCTTCCTACGGCCTCCCCATCGTCGCCACGAAGGTGGGCGTGGCCCGCGAACTGGTCCGGGACGGAGAAACCGGTTTCGCGGTCGGGGACAATCCAAGAGAAATTTCAGACCGGTTGATATCGCTTTCCGACCCCGCCGCGCGGGCTTCCATGGGACGGAAAATCCGGGAGCTGTCCAGAAAACATTTCGACTGGCATAACGTCATTCAACGGTACATCGACATTTACCGTTCTTTTTGAGGCCAGACCATGGCGCAGGAGTTCGACCGATATTCAAAAAACTACAACGCCGTCCTGGAAGAATCGCTCAAAATCTCCGGGTACGACACGTTCCACCTTGTCCGGGCAAAACTGAAAAAACTGGCGCAATTGAATCCGATGGAACGAGAGTCGCCCATCGATTTTCTGGACTACGGATGCGGGTCCGGCAACCTTTGCCTGGATTTTAACCGATATTTTCCCAAGGCGCGCTACTTCGGAGTGGACCCTTCCGGCGCAATGATCGAAACGGCCAAAACCCAGTACGGGGCGAAAGGAACGTTTTGCGCGATGAGTTCCGAGGAATGGAGAATACGGTCCTACGACATCATTTTCTCGTCCGGCGTGTTCCACCACATCCCCCACGAGGACCACAAGAAAATCGTTTGCGCTCTAAAAAGAAGCCTGACCCCATCGGGGAAAATGGTCATTTGGGAACACAACCCGCTCAACCCCATCACCCGGAAAATAGTGGCGGATTGCCCGTTCGACAAAAACGCGGTTTTAATACCGTCAAAACAAATGGCGGATTTATTTTACGAGGCCGGGTTTTCGAGGGTGGAGGTTATCTTCACCGCGTTTTTCCCGAAATTCCTGAGGGTATTCACGCCCGCGGAGCGCTTCCTGGAATGGCTTCCCCTGGGGGCCCAGTACGTCGTGGTGGGAGAAAATACAAATAGCTCTTGATGTTTCCCGCGCGGCGCGACCGGCAGGTCAATCAAACCCCGCCCCGCCCGGATCACGGGGAAACGCATTGGCGCAACCCCTCCTCCAATTTACGAGGCCGGTAATTCAACAGCCGAACGGCCGGTTCGATATCGTGGTCTTTACGGCACAAGAGCCGGGGGATTTGATCGCGGACCAAAAGGTTTTTCCCCAGCAGAAAAAGGATTTCCGTTATCAGTTTCATCGCCATCACGGGGACGCGAATCGTATAGCGGTTGACGCCCAGAAACCGGCCAATCCGTCCGACCAACTCGGTGTATGTCATCGGCTCGGGACCGGCCAGCGTGAACGCCGTATTTTCCAAGTCCGCATTCTCCACCGCAACGATCATCGCCGAAACCACATCGTCAATAAACGCCGGGCTCAACTTGTAACTTCCGTCTCCGATCACCGGGAC
>JACRGP010000110.1 GCA_016217765.1 Nitrospinota bacterium
GGAGGGAGTTATGGGGCTTCATTTTGTTAGGCGCCCTTTAAAGTGAAAGAAAGATGAAAACTAGCATACCCCATAAAAAACTGCAATCGGTTTCCCCCTTGACGCTAGCGGACTTCGGGCGGGTCCGCCGTAATTTCTCCGGCCGGGTTTGAATCCATGATCGCGCCAAACGGCTCCGCCGTGCAAACCGGCCCGGCGGTGGGGAAAAAGTTCCGCCAGGCCGGATACGGCTTTTTCGCCTTGAATATGGTTTACCTGGTCCTGGTCTACGCGTTTCTGCCGCCGTTTAATCTGGGCGCGAAGGGTTTTGTCTACGCCGGGGCGTACGTCCTGTTCATGGCGGCGCTGGCGTATTTCGTCTACCGGGGGTTTAGAAAATTGACCCTGATCTTGGCCGTCATCTATGGCCTGCGCTCGGTCGTCTCCGTATATACAATGATTAGGGGCGAAGCGTTCATGGCGGTCCCATACGTACTCCCCTGCCTGATCATTACGTTTTACGTTCTTGCCCGGGCCGTGTGGGAATGGCCGTGATGTTTCTCCAGGTGGCCGGTTCCAGGCGCTTATTGAATTCGAGATGAAATCATGAAGACGGTCGTATTGGACGGCGAGACGCTCACCCTGGAAAAAGCCATGTCGGCGCTGGACCCATCCGTTGCCGTCAAGATATCCCCGCAGGCCAGAAAAAACATCCGCGCCGCGCGTTCGACGGTCGAGGCCGCCGCGCGCGAAAAGAAAGTTGTCTACGGCATCACCACGGGGTTTGGCGCGTTCAGCAACGTGGTCATCTCCCGTTCGCGGTGCCAGGAGCTACAGAAAAACGTGGTCATGAGCCACGCCGCCGGGGTCGGCGAGCCGTTGCCGGACGAGATCGTCCGCCTCGTCATGCTCCTGATGGCCAACGGCAAGGCCAAGGGGTATTCCGGTCTGCGGTGGTCCACCCTGCAAGTCCTTCTCAGCCTGATCGAAAAGGAGGTCTACCCCTACGTCCCCGAGAAGGGTTCCGTGGGGGCGAGCGGCGACCTCGCGCCGCTGGCGCACCTGGCCTTGACGCTGATCGGAAAGGGCAAGGCCCGTTACCGGGGACGGTGGATGTCCGGAGCGCGCGCCCTGCGTCTCGCGAAGATCCAACCCGTAACCTTGGCGGAGGGCGAAGGGCTGGCCCTGATCAACGGTACGCACGTCATGACCGCCATCGGCGCGTGGACGGTCCACCGCGCCCTGCGGCTGGCGAAGACCTGCGATATCGCCGCGTCGATGAGCCTGGAGGTCCTCCTGGGGACGAACACCCAGTTGCACAAGCGCATCCACCGCGTCCGCCCCCACCCGGGGCAGTCGGAGTCCGCGGCCAACATACGCCTGATCACCGACGGGAGCGAGATCATCTCCTCGCACAAGGACTGCGACCGCGTACAGGACGCCTACTCGCTCCGTTGCTCGCCGCAGGTCCACGGCGCCAGCAGGGACGCGTTGCGGTTTGTCAAACAGACGATAGAGACGGAGATGAACTCCGCCACGGAGAACCCCCTGGTTTTTCCGGACGGGCAAATTTTTTCCGGCGGGAACTTCCACGGCCAGCCCGTGGCGCTGGCCATGGATTACCTGGCCATCGCCCTGGCGGAGCTGGCGAACATCTCCGAGCGGCGGACCGAACGCATGGTCAACCCCAACCTCAGCGGCCTGCCGTCGTTCCTCATCGAGGGCGGCGGCGTGAACTCCGGGTTCATGATCGCCCAGTACACCGCCGCCGCGCTGGTTTCCGAGAACAAGGTCCTGGCGCATCCCGCCTCGGTGGACTCCATCCCCACCTCGGCGAACAAGGAGGACCACGTGAGCATGGGGACCATCGCCGCCCGGAAAGCCCGGCAAGTCCTGGGCAACGCCAAATACGTATTGGCCATAGAGTTGTTGTGCGGCGCCCAGGCGCTCGACCTGTTCACCAACCTCAAGCCGGGAAAAGGCACGATGGCCGCGTACCAGGTCCTGCGCCAACACGTTTCGCATCTGGAGCGCGACCGCGAACTGGCGCCCGACATCGAGACCGTCGCGGGCCTGATCGACAGCGGCGCCATCCTAGACGCCGTCGAGCGGGCGGCGGGGCCGTTGCATTAGGCCGGATATTGCATGACGAAAAGACTGGAATTTCTCCCCCTTGTAAAGGGGGCCGGGGGGATTCGCGCTACTCGCCGTAGGGGCGGCATGGCTCTGCCCGGATTGCCCTCGATGATACCTTGGGCGCGGTTCAAGCCTTGCACGCTGGATCCAGCGGCACGCTGGCGAGCGAAAACTTCAAATCCCCCTATCCCCCTTTGCAAGGGGGGACAAAACAAAAGCGCTTTTTGCGCCGGGTATTTTTCGTCTCCAGGAGACCGGCAAGCGCCGTTCCCAAAACCCGAAGCGCCGCCATGGATCATTCCGGGGTAGGCCAGATAGCGCTTGAGTAAAATCAAAAGGAACATCTTGTCACCCTCTCCCTTGACGGGGGAGGTCAGGTGGGGGTGAAAAGCCGATCTCACCCTCCCCCAGCCCCCTCCCTCAAGGGAGGGGAGTGATTTGAGCGTCGAGTTAATCGGTTCATTTTGTCAGACGTTCTCAGTCCGTTACTACGCCGCGAAAGCTTGCTGAAACCATGAACGATTCGCATTCCTCCTTCATCACGCAATCAACCGGCCGACTGCCCCTCGTGATCGACCGGGACTACCTGGGTTTGAAAAGGTCCAACTCGCCGGAACTGGCCCGGCGCGTCCGGGACGTGTTCGAGCGCCTGAACGCCCTCGTCGGGTTTCCCGACTCGGCGCAAGGAAGGGAATCCCAGCGGATTTTCAACTCCGTCCTGCGCTACGCCTATTCCGAAACGTTGATCGACCTGGCCGACATGATCTACGTACAGCACGAACGTCCCATGGTCTTCCTCCACTTCGACCACATCAACGCCAACCTTCTCGGCGAACGGCACATCGACCCCGCGTCCCTGGAAAACCTGAACCGGCAAATGGAGTCCCTTTTTCGCGAACTGGCGCAAACGGTCCGTAGCGCCTCTCATATATGCGGCGACGCCGAGGTTGTCCGGCTCCTCGGCGAGGGCTATGCGCGGTATATCTACGAAACGGGGAACTTCCCCTGGGAGGAACCCCTGCACGACGCCATCGAGACCGGCGGCCAACCCGTCCTCGACGTCGCCACCGGCCTGGCGGGCTTCAGCCTGGTCCATGCATGGCCGGAGAGCTTTCCGAAACTGGTTTTGACGGACCGGATGCCCTTCATCGTGGAAGGGCTTTCGTTTTACAAGGAGCTGGCGGGAAAGCGCAACGTGGAGATCGTCGCCTACGATTTCTCCGGCGGGAAATTTCCGGAGCCGGCGTTCGGGCGCGTCTGGGCCAACAAGTTTCTGCACCACCTGCGCCGGGTCAACCGCGCGCAGTTTCTGCGCTGGGCGTCCGAACGGCTCGGGCCCGGAGGAAAACTCAGCGTCGTCGACACCGACCTGGAATACCGGATTTTGCGGAAAGCGGCGACCGACCCCGCCTTCAAGGAAAAACTGATCCCCGGCTACCTCGACACGCTCGTGGAGATCGAAAGAGACTTTTGCAAGAACCTGGTGGAGGACATCGTCCAGAGCGGGCTCCAGGTGACGGGGTTCGACTACAACGAATACCTGGACGAAACCGACGCCTACAGCCAGTTCCCCGGCGACGTCTTGCCGATCCGCTTCATCGGCGTGGAAATCACGGCGGAGAAAACCCAATCCCTATAGGAATCCACTCCTCTTGAGACTTCCATGAACATAGCGCGAGTCGTTTGGATGGAAAAAAGTCGGAAAGAGGTCATACGGAGAATTATTTGAAAAGAGTTGTTTGTTGATACTTTGCGGTCCTGGTTCTGGACTGGCTGTGGTTCGTATATGTATCCCATTTCGGAAAATAATCCTCGGTTTCATTTCCCCAAGCGTCCCACCCCGGGCGTCGTCCCCGCGCGAAAAGTTCCAAAAACGGCCCCGGACTGCATTGCTCAATAACATCGTAAAGCTCGTCCGGTTTCCGCGAATGTTCGCGCTTCATCGTTTTGATGATATTGACCTGCCTTCTGCCTGGCGATAACGTCCTAAGATTGCCCTTTATGCCGAATAGAATCAATTCCGTCACGTTGCGGAAATAAAAGCCCACGCCCCTTCCGTCGGGGCCGCCGTCTTTTCTGATTTTATGCCAGACCATGTTGGTTTTATACGCAAACCCCCAAGCCTCCATCACGGCCAATCCTTCTTTTAAAAGGGCATTTGGAACCCAGAGATACAGATGGCTGTTTTCCGCTACCGCAAGACCGACGGGAATTTCTTTAATCTCTTTCAATGCTAGAGTAGCGTATCTGTTCAACCTTTTATGCTCGGGGGCCATTTTCCCCGTACGGTTTTGAAACATCCACGGCGGGTCGGCAAGGACGGTTTTATATTTCTTGCCACTAATAGCCTTTGCAAAATCTTGCGCCACCGGGTCTTTCATGCTTATTATTTTAGCATTTTTCGTCATACGATTTTTTGGAAATCCCGAATACGAGGATCGGGCAACCGGCCCCGCCGCCGCCTTCAATCCGCGGAAGCAGTTTCGACATGTGCGTTGTGGAGGCGCCGTAAGACGATCCCCGTCCTAGATCGACAAAGATATCCTGAAGATCGTCACAGCGGGTAATTATTATGCCGATGCTGATAGCGCGCAGGTCAAAGAGCAGACGGAAATTGTTCAAATCCCTGTCAAAGAAAGGGTCTTTGTTATTCCACTCAATTTCCAAGGCTACGCGATTTTTGTAGCAGTCAACCTTAGTGTGTGGGAGAATCCATCGCCTTGTCATCGACGTGAACAGACGTGGAAAACTCTTTTTCGACCCAACCGCGTTTTTCCAGAAATTCGTCGATAGCGTGTGCCACCTTCGATTTGCTTCCGCCACCTTCCGAAATCCAGCTTTTGCAAAACCGGAACTGCTCAAGCAAATCGATAACGTCTTTCCATTCCAAGGGAAAATCATTTTTCAGAATTGCGCAAGCATGTTTCCATTCGCGAACCTCATATTTCTCTAGAATGGATTTTGGTAATAACTCGGTTCCCATGACCGGGCAATTTTAATAAAACAGAAATGAGATGTAAATGGAATAAAAAAACGGTTTAATCGAAATGATTATTTACCTGGTAGTTGAAGTCCTTGGGAAACAGGTTGCCGTTTTCTTGCCGATTGCCCATTCGACTTGCGCCTGGCTCTGTTCACCGATAAATCACGTAGGCGAAGAAGGCGGCGTAGAACAGGCCGCCGAGGGCGAAGACCCCGTAGGGGAGCCGGTTTTTCTTGCCGAGGAACAGCAGGATGCAGATGGACGAGGCCAGGGTGATCGCGATGCTGACATGCTCCACCGTCCCCAATTTCCATTCGGTCAGCAGGATGCCGACGATGGGGATAACGGACGACTGGAACACCATGGCCCCGGTGATGTTGCCCACCGCCAGGGTGTCCTTCCTCACTTTCAGCCAGATGACGGAATTGAGTTTTTCCGGAAGCTCCGTGGCCAGGGGCGCGATGATCAGGGCCAGGACCATCGCGGAGACGGCGAAATGGGCGGCGATGCTCTCCACCTGGTTCACGAACACCTTGGCGCCCAGGATCATCAGGGCGAGGGCGGCGAACACTTGAACGGCCACCAGGGCCATATTGGGGTTGTCGTTCTTTTTCGCGATGTACAGCGGGGCGAGGTCTTCGACGCCTTCTCCCGGATGTTTCAGGGTCTGATACACATAAACCGCGTAAATGCCCGCCAGCGCCAGGGCGACCAGCCACTTGAGCGCGGCCGATTGCAAAAACGAAGCGGACACCGCGACGGAAAAGGCGACGAGAAAAAAGACCAGGTCCCGTCTCATGTGCGGGTTATTGATCTCCGCCGCCGGCGAGTCCCGCCGGCCCATTTTATGGAACGTGAATATGGACGCGCCCACCACGGCCATGGCGATGGTGGACAGCATCAACGGCGCGCCGAGGATGGCGCCCGTGCTGATCTCGTGCCCCAGCGTCTTGTCGCGCGCCAGGAATATGGCGAGGATGGGGATGATGGTTTCCGGGAGCGCGGTGCCGATGGCCGCCAGGATACTGCCCACCGCCCCTTGCGTCAGGTTCAATTTATCGCCCAGCCACTCGACGCCGTTGGTGAACAGCTCCGCCGCCAGGAGGATCAGGACGAAGGACGCTATGAGGAGGATGAAGGTAAGAGTCAAGAGATTATTCCTTTACCGGGAAATGGGCCGCTATTTTAAAGCGTCCGGTTTTTGTTTGAGCGTTTTTTGGATTTGTTCCCACTCCGCGCGGGAGGCGTCCTTCGCCCTCGCTTCCATGGCGCGGTAGAGTTCCGCGACTCGCAGGCCCATGCCGGACAAGCGGGCGCCGCCGCCTCTTTTCCCTCCCGCGGCGCAGGTCACGAGATGTTCCTTGAAGCAACGGTTCATCGTATCGACCATGGACCAGGCCCGGCGGTAGCTGAGGCCCATGTCGCGCGCGGCGGAGGAAATCGAGCCGCTACGCTGGATGGCCTCCAGCAGGTCGATCTTGCCCGGGCCCAGGGCGATCTCCTTTCCCACCATGATCCTGATCCGGGGCTTGCAAGCGATTTGCGGGTTTTTCATATTCGCGCGCCGAAACCGGTCCGCGTCACGGTTTCTTGCCGTTGACGCGGACGACCCCCACCACGTTGGGCACGGGCCAGGAGATGGCGTTGTTGTCGTTCTCGTTGGACCCCGTCGAATAACTTCCCAGAAACTCGAACTCCTTGTCTCCGGACCGCGCGTAAAGCTGGGCGACGGGGCCGCCTTCGACATACATGGCGTTCCTGAGGTCGATCGAAAGCTGGAGCAGGACGTCGATCAGGTCGTGGGTCGAGTGGGGGGAGCGGGAGTGAATGAACAGGACCCGCCCCCGCTTGTCCATCCCGATCGCCGCGACGCTCCATTTCTTGGACTGCGGGGCCCACACGTTCTGGCCGTCGCAAGAGACCATGCGGATGCTCTGGACCAGCGTCTGGTATTGCTTGTTCAGCGCGTCGAAATCCTGGCATTCCCGGTCGATGATTTGCACCTTCGGCAGAGAGGGGTCCAGGGGGTCGAACGCCAGGATGGTTTTGTCCTTGGACAGCCTGCGGTTGTTGACGTGGTCGCGCGTCCTCATGAGCGACGCGCTGGTCCTGTTATCGGCTTGGTAAAGGCTGGCGTTGATGGCGGCGACCAGCCCGTTGTTGAGGGCCCATTCCCGGGCGGACTGTCTTCTGGACTGGTCCGGGGCGGAGGCGTTGAGGAGCCGCAGTTCGAAATACCCCGGGTCGATCCGCAGAATATGGACCAGAGAGTCGCCCACCTCCGACGGCTGGGGGGAGACAAAGGTCCCCAGTTCCAAACCCTTTTCCAGTTGGAGCCAGGGGGCCTTGGCATCGGCCTGAGGCTCGACGACTGCCGCGACGGCCAGGACGAGCGCCAGGAGAAAGCTGAATTTGAAATGGCGTGGCGTCATCTCTCCGGTTCTCTTTCAAGCTTGCGAGAGCGGAACGCGGTTTCGGGACCGCGCCGGGAATTTTCGTCCGGCCCGGAAAGGCCCAAAAGCAAGCTTCGCGGCGGAACCGGGAAGCCGATTCCCCGAGCGAAAAAAGGCATAACCTATCATCGCTCAATTATTTTATCAATAGACAAGAAATGCAAATGTTTTTATACTGTCCGCGCTTCGGCAAAGACTTTGGCGATTATTGGGTCCTGGCTGAATTTCGGAAATCGAATAACGGCGAATTCGTCGCCCCTTCAAAATGGATAAAGCGAAACTTCCCCACAGAATCCTGGTCGTCGACGACCTCAATGTCATGAAGCGGTTGATGACCCAGTTTTTAAACAACATGGGTTTTGAAAATGTCCTTCAGGCCGACAACGCCCGCGACGCTCTCGTGATCCTGAAATCGGAGAAGGTGGATTTGGTCATCTCGGACTGGATGATGCCCGATGTGGACGGCTTGATGTTCTTGAAGGAAATCCGCAACGACGAGAAATTGAAGGACCTTCCGTTTTTGATGGTGACTCTTCTGGACCAGAAGGAAAACATCGTGAAGGCGGCGCAAGCCAGGGTTTCGGACTACCTCATCAAGCCCCTCAATTCCGAGGTCTTCCAGGCCAAGGTCAAGAAATTGCTCGGCCTGCCATAATCCTTTCCCGAATAAGACCGGCGCGATTTTTCCCGCCTTCCTCGATCCCCCGCGATCAGAGCAGAGAGATCAATTCGGCAATGTTGGACGCCACCAGGTCGGCCCCGGCGAAGTCGATGTTTTGGTTGAGCCGGTTGCGGACGATGACGCAGGCCATCCCGCCCTCCTTCGCGGCCTGAAGCCCTTTCAAGGCGTCTTCCACCACCACGCAGTTTTTGGGGTCGCGGTCCATCGCCGCCGCGGCGTTCAGAAAAATGTCCGGATGGGGTTTCTCGCGGCCGGCGGCCTCTTTCCCGAGGATGATGGGGAACAGGTCCTGGGCGTTGGCGTGGCCCAGGATGGCGCGGATGTCGTGCCCCCACGACCCGGACGCGATGGCGATGGGAAACCTGGCCCGCAGGATTTCCGCCAGCCGCGGGGCGTCGGGGAACAGCTTGATCTCCCCGCTTTGGCAATACCGGGAATAAATCTCGAACTTTTCCCGGCGCATGACTTCCGGCTTGACGTCGATTTTCAGGTTGTAGCGTTCGATTTCTCCGGCGATGCCTTTCCCTTTCGAGGTGAACTCGATCCAGTATTCCTCGGGGTCGATGGTGTGTCCGTATTTTTGGAACACCTCGTTATAGGCGCGGTAGTGGAAGGGCTCGGAGTCGGCGATCAGGCCGTCGAAGTCCAGGATCGCCCCCTGGCAGTTTTCAAGAATGGCTTGCAATTTCTTCCTCGCCGCGTTTGACGTGTTCAATGCAATAGCTTGCCGATACGGCCAAACCGCGCCCAGCCGTCCTCGCCGTCCCACGACCAGTAGATCATGAGGGCCTTCCCTTTGATGAGGTCGGCGTTCAGGAAACCCCAATAGCGGCTGTCCTGGCTGTTTTCGCGGTTGTCCCCCATGACGAAGAGGTGTCCTTCCGGGACCCGCGTGGGCCCGAAATCGTCGCGGGGCGGGAGGTAGTCCCCCGACGGAGGTTCCTGGTGGTTGACGTAGGCGTCCTCGGCGATGGGTTTGTCGTTGATGTAAACTTTCTGCCGCCGGATTTCAAGCTTGTCGCCCGGCAGGCCGATCACGCGCTTGATGAAGTCCCGTTGCTCGTCCCTGGGATATTTGAAGACGATGATGTCCCCGCGTTCCGGCATTTCGGCCAACATCCGGTAATCGGGAAACAACTTGACGCTGGTGAACAGGATTTCGTTGGGGATATGGATGCCGTAGGAAAACTTGTTGACCAGGATGTGGTCGCCCACCAGGAGCGTTTTCTCCATCGACCCGGAGGGGATCTTGAAGGCTTGGACGATGAAGGTGCGGATGAACAGCGCCAACGCCAGGGCAATGACGATGGCCTCGGCATATTCCCGGAATGCGGTTTTGGACTGTTGGGAAACCTGGGCGTCTTTCTTGGAGTTATTTGGCATCGGTTCTTAAAACGGCCAGGAAGGCTTCCTGCGGGATTTCCACGTTGCCGATCTGTTTCATTTTTTTCTTGCCGGCCTTCTGTTTTTCCAGCAACTTCCGCTTGCGGGTGATGTCGCCCCCGTAGCATTTGGCGAGCACGTTCTTTCTGAGGGCCTTGACGGTTTCCCGGGCGATGACTTTACTGCCGATGGCCGCCTGGATGGCGATTTCGAACATCTGCCGGGGGATCTGCTCCTTCAGTTTTTTCGCCAGGTCGCGCCCCTGGGAGAACGCCTTGTCCTTGTGGACGATCATGGAGAGCGCGTCGACCAGGTCGCCGTTGAGCAAGATATCCAACTTTACCAGATTCGAGGGGCGGAAATCGATAAATTCATAATCGAACGACGCGTATCCCTTGGTGCACGATTTCAACTGGTCGTAGAAGTCCAGCAGTATCTCGTTGAACGGCAATTCGTATTCTAGGAGGACCGTTTTGGGGTTGAGGTATTCCATCTTCTTCTGCGTCCCCCGCTTTTCCCGGGTGAGGGCCATGATGGCGCCGATGTATTCCTCGGGCGTGATGATCGTGCCCCGGACGATGGGCTCTTCGATGCGGTCTATCCGGGTCTGGTCCTTCATTTGCGCCGGGTTGTCGAGCATGATCGTCTTGCCGTCGACGGTGTGCAATTTGTAGACCACGGTGGGGGCGGTGGTCAGCAGATCGACGTTGTACTCTCTTTGCAGTCGCTCGCGGACGATCTCCATGTGGAGCAGGCCGAGAAAGCCGCAACGGAAACCGAAACCCAGGGCGGTGGAGGTCTCCGGCTCGTACGTGAAGGAGGCGTCGTTGAGCCGCAGTTTCTTCAGGGCGTCCCGCAGGGGCTCGTACTGGTCGCCGTTGATGGGATAAAGGCCGCTGAACACCATCGGCTTCACCTCCTTGTAACCGGGAAGCGGATGGGGCGTGGGGCGTCCCGCTTCCGTGACCGTGTCGCCGATCTTGGAATGGTCGAGGTCCTTGATGGTGGCCGTCAAATAACCCACTTCCCCGGCGCGCAAGCGTTCCAAGGGCTTGGGGACGGGGGTGAACGCGCCGAGCTCCTCCACCTCGAATTCGCCGCCGGTCGCCATCATCCGTATCCGGGCCCCTACCTTGAGGACGCCGTCAATGACCCGGACGAGGACTACGACGCCCTTATACGAGTCGTACCAGGCGTCGAACAGCAGGCACTTGAGCGGCTTGCTTTCGTCTCCGGCGGGAGGCGGGATCAGCCGGACCGCCGATTCCATGATCTCCTCGATGCCAATGCCCTCCTTGGCGCTCGCCAGGACGGCGTCGCCGGAGTCGATCTGGAGGACGTCCTCCAACTGTTCCTTCACGAACTCCGGGTTGGCGCTGGGGAGGTCGATCTTGTTGATGACCGGGACGATGGCGAGGTTGTGTTGCATCGCCAGGTTGAGGTTGGCGATCGTCTGGGCCTGGATCCCCTGGCTGGCGTCGATGACCAGCAGGACCCCCTCGCAGGCCGCCAGGCTCCGGCTGACCTCGTAGGTGAAATCGACGTGGCCCGGGGTGTCGATGATGTTGAACAAATACCGTTCGCCCGATTTGCCGGCGTAATTCAGACGGACCGTCTGCGCCTTGATGGTGATGCCGCGCTCGCGCTCCAGATCCATGTTGTCCAGCACCTGGTCCTTCATCTCCCTCTTATCCAGCCCGCCGGTGAACAAAATGAGCTTGTCCGCCAAAGTCGACTTGCCGTGGTCGATATGCGCGATGATCGAAAAGTTACGGATGTTTTTCTGGTTCATTTTTTAATTTCACGCGATCCAAATGATTGTTGCCATGGTTTCGAGCCTTCCGCCGGGGGAGCCGTTTTACGATCGTGGGTCTGCTGGGTCCGCAAGGCGTTCGGAACGTTCTTTTCGGCGGGGAGTCGTTTCCGGGGACGGGTCCCGGTTTTTATTTCATGCCTTGTTATATGCCGCCGACTCGCTACGGATGGGAAGGGGGACCGACCGGTCCAAACGGGCCAGATATTCCCGCCATTCCTTGAACCGGACCTTGATCGTTTCGTAGTCCCGGTCGTTGTCGATGTCCAGGGCCGCCCCGGGGAATGGCGTTTCAAGCCCCACGAACCGGGTTTTCATGATCCTGGAAATGCATTGCTCGAACTCCCGCTTCGGCGTCCAGTCGCGGAAGTAGTCGACCATGGGCCTCATGCCGAGACTGGCGAACAGGAGACACGCCTCCAGCCCGAGGTAGTATTTGAACCGCTCCAGCCGGTCCTTTCCGATCAATTTCAAGCCGAAGAGGATCACGTTCTTGATGTTTCTCTGGTAACGGTACTGATACATGTCCCGGATGTATTCCCGGTTCAAAATCCTCAGGGGCTTGACCAGGTGAAGGTTATTGATCCGGCAACTCTTTTCCTTGAGGTGCAAATAGGCCATTTTGATTCCGGGACGGTTGTCCCGGGGGTAAAAATATTCCAGGTTCCGCTCGGACACCAGGCCGAGGACATGGTCGTAGTTTTCCAGGTCGCAGTTCGCGATGAAATAGTCCACCTCATCGGGGGCGATCAGCGGCGCGTCGCAGGGGACGATCAATACCGCCGTGTCTTTATGCTCGGAGTTCGCCAGGTCCGGCGGATTTCCCTCGTTGGGGAGGGTCTTTAAAAACGTGCGCCAGATGTTTTCGTACAGGTTGTCTCTTTGTTGGACGACGAAAATCCGTTTGGGGTAATTCAGGTCTATATTGGCTTCCTTCAGGGTCTGTTGAAGCCGGTCTTTCAGGCCGACGATGTAGATGTCCTTGATGGATTCGACCTGCTGGAGGGTCTCCACCACGTAATTGACGATGCATTTGCCCTCCAGTTTAAGGAAAGCCTTGTGCCGGTGATACACCTTGTAGCTGGATTCTCCCTCTCCGGCGACAAGGATGGCGTCGAATTTTTTTGGCGTTGGTTTCGAGTTCATGACGGTTTCCGAAGAAGCCTTATATCACATCGGCGGAAATTTTTCGACCGAAACCGGACGAAGGTCCGTTTGCGGGCGGATGGCGATTTTGACCTTGCCATATCGCGAAAATTCCGATATACAACGGCCTTGTCGCTCATCGCTTCCAGAATACCAGATTTTTAGTCATGTCACAAAACCCGCCTTTGAAAACCACGCCCCTTTGCAAGGCCCATGAAGAGTTGGGAGCCCGGATGGTCCCCTTCGCGGGTTGGTACATGCCGATCCAGTACGCCGGCGTCGTCCAGGAACATTTGTGCGTACGCGACGGCGTCGGGATATTCGACGTCAGCCATATGGGAGAAATCGACATCTCCGGCAAGGACGCGAAAAAATTCCTGCAAACGCTCGTGACTAACGACGTGGAGAAATTATCCGAGCGGGCCATCCTGTACACGTTGATGTGTTACGAGAATGGCGGAGTGGTGGACGACCTGCTGGTGCACCGGTTGGCGGAAGACCATTATTTTCTGTGCGTTAACGCGTCCAATGCGGACAAGGACTACCAATGGGTTTTGGACCGGGCGCGGCCTTTCCAGGTGGAGGCGCGTAACATCGGCGCCGAAACCGTCCAACTGGCCATCCAGGGTAAACACTCGGAACCGTTGCTTCAAAGATTGAGCGACGTGCCGCTGGACGATATTAAATATTACCATTTTAAAACAGGCAAAATCCACCGTGTTGATTGTATAATCGCGCGCACGGGTTACACCGGCGAGGACGGTTTTGAAATCTATTTCAACGCGGAACACGCGGAGCGGGTTTTCGGAAAACTCATCGAGGAAGGCCGGGATTTTAGTCTTCAGCCCATCGGATTGGGGGCGCGGGACACCCTGCGGCTGGAAATGGGATACGCCCTCTATGGCAATGAAATCGGCGCCGGGTCTTCCCCTCTGGAAGCCGGGTTGGGGTGGGTGATCAAACTGCAAAAACCGGCGGAGTTCGCCGGCCGTGAAGCCCTGCGGCGCCAGAAGGAAGCGGGACTGAAACGCAAACTGGCCGGGATCAAACTCCTGGACCGAGGCGTGCCGCGGTCCCATTACCGCATACTGCGCGAAGGCCATCCGGTGGGCGAGATAACCAGCGGGACCTTTTCGCCTTCCTTGAATTGCGGCATCGCGATGTGTTATGTGTCCTCGGAATGCGCGGAAAAAGGGACCCGGTTGGAAGTCGAGATCCGGAGCCAGCGCGTTCCGGCGGAGGTCGTGCCGTTGCCTTTCGTTCCCAGCCGGGTGAAAAAATAGGTTTTTCGTTGCCAGTCGCGAATTTGCTCCGGGTTGGCGGAATCGCCCGGCGCGTTAAATTTTAAATCCATCATACAGGGAGGAACCATGGAGGTCCCCAAAGATCTTCTATACACCGAGGAACACGAGTGGATCCGGGTCAAGGGAAACAAGGGGGTGATCGGCATCACCCATTTCGCCCAGGACCGGCTCGGCGACGTGGTTTTCGTGGAACTGCCGCAAAAGGGCGCAACCGTTTCCCAGAGTAAAACCTTTGGCGTGGTGGAGTCGGTCAAAACCGTGTCCGACCTTTACGGCCCCGTCGGCGGCGCCGTGACCGCGGTCAACCAGGAGTTGGAAAGCCATCCCGAACAGGTCAACAGCGACCCCTACGGGAAAGGATGGATGATCGAGGTCGAAATTTCCTCCGCCAAGGAACTGGAAACTCTCCTGTCCCCGGAAAAGTACGCCGAGCGGATCAAGGAAGAAACCCACTAACAGAGCCACCCTACCCCGCCCATGCGTTACATCCCTCATACGGAACAGGACATTAAGGAAATGCTCGCCCGTATCGGCGTCAAGTCGATCGGCGAGTTGTTCGACAGCATCCCCAAGGCCCTACGGCTGGAAAAACCGCTGGACCTGCCCGCGCCGCTGGCCGAGAGCGAACTGCTCTCCCTGATGAAGCGCATGGGCGCCCACAACCCCAACCCGGACGAGTACGCCCAGTTCCAGGGGGCGGGGGCCTACCGGCATTTCATCCCGGCGCTGGTGAACCACCTGGCGTCGCGCGGCGAATTTTCCACGTGCTACACCCCATACCAGCCGGAGGTGAGCCAGGGCACGCTCCAGGCCATATTCGAATTCCAAAGCATGGTCTGCATGCTGACCGGCATGGAGGTCGCCAACGCCTCCATGTACGACGGCGCCTCGGCCCTGGCCGAGGCGGTCCTCATGGCGGCCCGCGTCGCCGGCAGGGAGGAAATCCTGGTCTCGCGCGCCGTCCATCCCGAATACCGCCAGACCGCGCGGACCTACGTCCAGGGCAACGGGGTCAAGCTCGTGGAAGTCCCGTTCGGGGCCGACGGCCGGACCGACGTCGATTTCATCCTGAACAACCTGGGCGAGAGGACCGCCGCCGTGGCGATCCAGAGCCCCAACTTTTTCGGCGCGGTCGAGCCGTATTCCGGATTGGCGGAGCGCCTGCGCGAACGCGGCGTCCTGTTGATCGTGGCCGTCGCCGAGGCGCTCTCGCTGGGGATCCTCAAGTCTCCCGGCGAAAGAGGCGCGGACATCGTCGTCGGCGAGGGGCAGTCCTTCGGACTCCCGGTGTCCTATGGCGGGCCGTACCTGGGATTTTTCGCCGTCCGCGAGAAGCAGTTCCGGCAGATGCCCGGCAGGCTGGTCGGCGAGACCGTCGATACCCGCGGCAACCGCGCCTTCGTCCTCACGTTGGCCGCCCGCGAGCAACACATCCGGCGCGAGAAAGCCACGTCCAACATCTGCACCAACCAGGGACTGTGCGCGCTGATCGCGGCCATTTACCTCGCCGCCATGGGCAAACAGGGACTGCGGGAAACGGCCATGCAAAACCTGCGCAAGGCCGACTACCTGAAAAACAAACTGGCGAAACTCAAAAACCATGCCATCCGGTTTTCCGGCGAAACGTTCAACGAATTCGTCCTCGATTGCCCCATCCCCGCCCAGACCGTGCAAGAGAAACTCCTGCGGGACAAAATCGTCGCCGGGGTCCCGCTCGCGCGGTTTTATCCCGAAATGCCCAACTCCCTCCTCCTGTGCGTCACCGAGACCAACACCGCGGACGAAATGGACCGCCTCGCCGAAAAGCTGGCGGACATGGCGTGATCGGGGAATTCCCCAGACCGCGTACCACTTGGAAATCCGGGGATCGGTTGCCGCAAGGCTTGCGGATTTTTTTTCGCGGCCTATTTTATAAGTATATAGGAACCGGGAGAGAGGGAAAAATCATGCCAACGACAAGACTGAAGGAGTTTTTGGAGCGCAACCACGTTCAGTACGTCACCCTGTTTCATTCGCCCGCCTACACCGCGCAGGAAATCGCCAAGGCGGCCCATATTTCCGGCAAAGCGATGGTCAAGACCGTGATGATCAAGGTCGACGGTCAAATGGCGATGGCGGTATTGCCCGCCCACCACAAGGTGGATTTGGAGGCCCTGAGAGAAGCGGCAGGGGCCGGGAAAGTCGCCCTGGCAAGCGAACAGGAGTTCAAGAGCAGGTTCCCCGACTGCGAGGCGGGAGCCATGCCGCCCTTCGGCAACCTTTACGACATGGACGTTTACGTGGACGAAGCGCTGACGGAAGACGAGGAGATCGGGTTCAACGCCGGGAGCCATTCGGAAATCCTGAAAATGGCCTATGGGGATTTCGAAAAGCTCGTGAAGCCGAGACACGTCAGGTTCTACAATTGAAAGAAAACATGGCGTCTCGATTCCGGCGGGGAAACGTCTCGCAAAATGACGGCGAGCCAAGTATTCCAACCGGTTCCCCACGCGCGAGGGGGTAAGCGCCAACCCCGGCATCGGGGAGCGCCGGAGAGCTGTCCGCCTTGTTTTTCAAGCTGTAAAGGGCCGTTCGCGTTTTCCGGCGGGGTTCGTCATCGGTAATTCATTGAAAGAAAAACGCATCGGGGAAATCTTTGGACGGCTGTTGACAAAAGCGAAGCTCGGCCCGATATTATGCTGGATATCTGTTCCGTAGCCTCCTTCCTTGCTTCTTGAGACAAAGAGTATTTACATGCCCCATAATATTCTGATTGCGGATAATCCTTCCGATGGCGTTCAAAATTACAAGCGTTTTTTCGCGCAACAAGGCTATGGGGTTTACGTTGTCTCCTCTCTGAAAGAAGTCAAGGACTTATTAATCAAAGGAGACTTTTCGGTCGCCCTGATTAGCGAGGTTTTAGTGGATAGCCTCGACTCTCCCTCCCTCCAGGCCATGAAGAAAAGCCGGGGGAAATGCAAGTTCATTTTGATGAGTTGCTCCATCGACGCGGATTTATACGTCAAGGCGGTTGACGGTCTTTTCCACGATTGTCTGGCCCACCCCTCGCGTCTTTCCGTTTTGGAGGAGGCGGTATTCAATCTCATCCATCTGGAAGATCGCGTTTTTCAATAAGGCGCATCATTTCAAGAGGTTGTTGTTCCGGCCCGAACGTCCCGTTCCCCTCTGAAAGTTCCCGCGAATAGAACATGAAATTTCGAGCGACATGGGATATAATTTTATATTCTCCAGGGCCTCTCCGTTGCGACCGGGTTTGACATAACTCAATGAAATATTTGATTGTAATTGCCAATGGGTTGACGGACGACCCCATTGCCGAGAAGGACAACAAAACGCCCCTGCAACTGGCGGACACCCCGAACCTGGATCGGTTGGCCCGATTGGGCCGATCGGGAATGGTCCATACCATTCCGGAAACCTTGCACGCCGGTAGCGACGTGTCTTTTCTTTCTCTTTTGGGATACGCGCCGGAACGTTATTACGCCGGGCCGGCCTATTTCGAGGCGGCCGCGCTGAACGTGAAGCTCGACGAGGACGATTTTCCGTTGTGTTGCGATTTTGTCATCCTGCAATCCAGCCACAACGACATGGTCATGAAGGATTACGCGGCGGGCGGGATTTCCTCCGGCGACGCCAACCTGCTCCTGGACGCCTTGCGGAAGCAGATCGTCAACGTTTCCGTCGATTTTTACCCCGGAAACGGCTATCGCAATTTAATGGTCGTTAAAAACCGGTTGCTGGCCCGTACGGGCGTTTTGAAAACCGGTCCCGCGGGTCCCATGAAAAACGGCGGCGCCCCGCCGCCGGACGGTCCGGCGGCGCCCGCGAGGCTGACGCCGCCTGACGAACTGATCGGCGAGGGGATCCGCCGGCACATGCCGGCGGACGACGCGCATAAGGAACTGGCGTACATCGTCAACCAGGCGCAGATCATCCTCCATCATCACCCGCTGAATAAAGAGCGGAGAAGGAAGGGCCTGGATCCGGTGAACAGCATTTGGCCGTGGGGCAACGGCGGTCGTCCGGACCTGCCCTCGTTCGAGAGCGAAAACCGGAAAACCGCTTCGGCGGTTTCCGCTTCCTCGCTTTTCACGGGCATGGCGGTTTGCGCGGGAATGAAGGTTGTCCCGGCCCAGGGGGCCGCGGGTTCGATGGACGCCGATTATCGGGGCAAAGTCCACGCGGCCTTGGCCGAACTGGAGACCCGGGACGCGGTCTACCTGCAGGTTTCCGCCTGCGAGGAGGTTTCGTTGCACGGCAACCTCGACGATAAAATCCTGGCCATCGAGGATTTCGACCGGGAGGTCGTGGGGCCTCTTCTGAGCGCCTTGGAAGGGCAAAATGATGTTAAAATACTGCTGGTTGTGAGCCACGTCAGTTCCGCGGTACTGATGAAATACAAGAAGGACCCCGTCCCCTTCGTCGTTTATCCCGCGCGCCGGGGACCCGACGGGACGGAGCGTTTTGACGAGGACATTTTGAAGGCCGGTTCCGAACGTTTCCGCGACGGGCCGGAGTTGATCCAGGCGTTGTTCAAGGGAGAGTTATGAGTCGCAGGTTGATTGTGCAGAAATACGGCGGGACTTCGGTGGGCACCATCGAGCGCATCAGGAAGGTCGCCGAGAGGGTTGCCCGGGCGAAGCGGGAAGGGGTGGACGTGATGGTGGTGGTTTCCGCCATGGCCGGGGAGACGGACAAACTCCTCAACATGGCCCGGCAGATTTCGGATTCCCCCAACCGCCGGGAGATCGATCTTTTGCTTTCCTCCGGGGAGAGGATTTCCAGCGCGCTGGTGACCATCGCCTTGAACGCCATCGGATGCCCGGCCGTTTCCCTGACCGGCAGGCAGATGGGCCTGTTGACCGACAACACCCACACCCGCGCCCGCATCAAGCAGATCGACGGCGCCCGGGCCAGGAAATTTCTGCAGGAGAACCACGTCGTGGTGGTCGCCGGATTCCAGGGGATCAACGAGCGCGGCGACGTGACCACGCTGGGCCGGGGCGGGTCGGACACCTCCGCCGTCGCGCTCGCCGTCGCGCTGAACGCCGGCAGTTGCGAGATATACACCGACGTGGACGGGGTCTACACCTCGGACCCCAACGTCGTCCCCGACGCCCGGAAACTGGACGTCGTTTCCTACGAGGAAATGCTGGAGATGGCCAGCCTGGGGGCCAAGGTCCTGCAGATCCGGAGCGTGGAATTCGCCAAGAACTTCAACATGCCGCTCGTCGTCCGCTCCTCGTATAACGACGAGCCGGGCACCCTGATATGCAAGGAGGATTCGAAGATGGAACAGCCGGTCGTTTCCGGTGTGATGTACGACAAGAACCAGACCAAGATCACCGTCTCCGGGGTCCCGGACCAACCGGGCGTCGCCGCCCGGATTTTCGGCGCGCTGGCCGCCGCCGAACTCTCCGTGGACATGATCATCCAGAACGTGAGCGCCGAGAACCATACGGACATATCGTTCACGCTGGCCGCCGCCGACGCGGGCGAGGCGGCGGAGATCATGAGGAAAGTCGCCCCCGACCTCCGCGCCTCGGGCGTCTCCTGCAACTCCGATATCGCCAAGATCTCCATCGTGGGGGCGGGCATGAGGAGCCACTCCGGCGTCGCCGCGCGCATGTTCAATGGCCTTTCCCGGGAGAACATCAACATCATGATGATCAGCACCTCGGAAATCCGCATCTCGTGCGTCATCGAGAAAAAATACGCGGAACTCGCGACGCGCGTCCTGCACGAGGAATTCGGGTTGAGCCGGGAAGCGGTCCGTTCCGACGCAAAATCGAGGCCGGTCAAAAGCAAACCCCAGCCGAGGAGAAAAGCCGCGGGATCATGAGGACCATCAAACTCTACGACACCACCCTCCGCGACGGCGCCCAAGGCGAGGACGTTTCCTTCACGGTCGAGGACAAGGTCCGCATTGCCCACAAACTGGACGAACTCGGCGTCCATTACATCGAAGGCGGTTGGCCCGGCTCCAATCCCCGCGACATCGAATTCTTCAAAAAGATAAAACGCTCCTCCTTCGCCCAGGCCCGGGTCGCGGCGTTCGGGAGCACGAGGCGCCCCGAAAAGTCCGCCGAGGACGACCCCAACCTCCAAGGCCTCCTGTCCGCGGAGACGGAGGCGGTCACCATTTTCGGCAAATCCTGGGACATGCACGTGCGCGAGGCGTTGGGCTCCACGCTGGACGAGAACCTCAGGATGGTCGGCGATTCCGTGAAGTACCTGAAGAAACGGCTGGCGGAAGTCCTGTTCGACGCGGAACACTTTTTCGACGGTTACAAGCGAAACCCGGAATACGCCCTGAAGGTGGTCAAGGAAGCCGAATCCGCCGGGGCGGATTGGATCGTTCTCTGCGACACCAACGGCGGGTCCCTGCCTTCCGAAATCAAGGCGATTTTCGAAACCGTCAAGAAACACTGCGGGGCCAGACTGGCCATCCACACCCACAACGATTCCGAGCTGGCCGTGGCCAACGCCATTGCCGCCGTGGAAGCCGGCGCCGAGCAGGTGCAGGGCACGATCAACGGCTACGGCGAGCGTTGCGGCAACGCCAACCTCGTTTCCCTCATCCCCAACATCAAGCTCAAGTTGGGCATGGACTGCGTTTCCGGCGAACAGATGGCCCGTTTGAAGGACGTGTCGTCTTTCGTCGACGAACTCGCGAACAAGGCCCACTGGAGCCATCAGCCTTACGTCGGCAAAAGCGCGTTCGCCCACAAGGGGGGCGTGCACGTCAACGCCATCAGGAAAAACCGCGAGACCTACGAACACGTGGAGCCCGAGGCCGTGGGCAACCGGCGCCGGATACTCATTTCCGACCTTTCCGGGAGAAGCGCCATCCTCTACAAGGCCGAGGAATACGGCATCGACCTCGACGGCGAGGACCCGAAACTCAAAAAAATCCTCGAGACGTTGAAAACCTCGGAAAACCTCGGCTTCCAGTACGAAGGCGCCGAAGCCTCGTTCGAACTGCTGATGCGCGACGCCCTGGGGGAGAAGGAAATCTTTTTCGATTTCATCGGCTACCGCGTGATCGTCGAGAAGCGGCGCGAGGACGAAACCCCCATCTCCGAGGCCACCGTGAAGATCCGGGTCAACGGCGTCCCGGAGGTCACCGCGGCCGAGGGGACGGGTCCCGTCGACGCCCTCGACAAGGCCATACGCAAGGCCCTCGGCAAATTCTATCCGGAACTGGAGGACGTCAACCTGTGCGATTACAAGGTCAGGATCCTGGACGAGAAAAAAGGGACCGGCGCGAAAATCCGCGTGCTGGTGGAGTCCGGGGACCATCATTCCAAGTGGGGCACGGTGGGTGTTTCGGAAAACATCATCGAAGCCAGTTGGCAGGCGCTGATCGACAGCATCCAGTATAAATTGAACTCCTTTTCGAAAGCCAGGGAACGCCCCTGACCCGGACATGACATGAGCGGATGATCCATGGCGGCGCTTCGGGTTTTGGGAAATGAACTCGCCGGCGTCTCCTGGAGAGGAAAAATACCGGACGCGAAAAGCGCCTTGGTTTTGTCCCCCCTTGCAAAGGGGGATCGGGGGATTTGGACCCGTTGTCCGCGATCGCGGCTTGAATCCCCCCGGACCTCTTTACAAGGGCGCTACGCCATGGAGCGCAAGAGGAGCGAAACCGCCCTCCGGGAAAGCGAGGGCAGGTACCGGCTGATTTTCAAACAGATGCAGTCCATCGTCGAGGGGATCGGCACGGCCAAGGAGGCGGGCAAGGGACTCGGTTTGGGGCTCTCCATTTCCTTAAGCATCGTCAAGGGCTTTGGGGGGATCATACATGCGTCTAATCATAAGGACGGCGGGGCCCTGTTCACGGTCGCCTTCCCTCGTCTTGTTTCGCCTGGGAGGGCGGAGGAATGAAGTCCAACGGCAAGGTGATTTTCATAGACGACGAAAAGCACGTCCGCCTTGCGCGCGAGCAAACCCTGCGCCTCGCCAACTACGAGGTCACATGCCTGGCTTCCGCCGAGGAGGCGTTGAGGATCCTGACGCCGGAATGGGGCGGCGCGCTGGTCTGCGATATTAAAATGCCGGGCATGGACGGGATGACTTTGCTGAGGAAGGCGATGGAAATCGACCCGGAAATCCCGGTGGCGCTGGTGACCGGCCATGGCGACGTCGCCATGGCGGTGGAGGCCATGCGCGCGGGCGCTTACGATTTTCTGGAAAAACCCTGTCCGACGGACGTGTTTCTCGACGTCGTCAAACGCGCCGTCGAGAAACGCCGCCTGGTCATGGAAAACCGGGAGCTACGTTCCCGGCTCGACTCCCAATGCGAGCCGCTGTCCCGGATCCAGGGGCGGTCGCCCGCCGTCGAGCGGTTGCGGACGGCCATAAATAGTATTGCCCAAACGGACGTTGACGTTCTGGTCCGGGGCGAGACGGGGACGGGCAAGGAACTGGCCGCCCGATGTCTCCACGACCAGAGCCGGCGGAGGGACAGGCGGTTCGTCGCCGTCAATTGCGGGGCGCTCCCCGAGAGCATCATCGAAAGCGAACTGTTCGGCCACGAGGCGGGGGCTTTTACCGGCGCCCATTCCCGGCGCGTCGGCAAGTTCGAATACGCCGATAAAGGGACTATTTTCCTGGACGAGGTCGAGAGCATACCCTACCCCTCGCAGGTCAAACTCCTGCGCGTCCTGCAGGAGCGGACCGTCGAGCGGCTGGGGTCCAACGAGCCGGTCTCCCTGGATATCCGCGTCGTCGCCGCGACCAAGAGCGACCTGAAGGAAATCAGCGTGGCGGGACGCTTCCGCGACGACCTCTACTACCGCCTCAATGTGGCGACCCTGTATCTCCCTCCTCTCCGCGAGCGCAAGGAGGACATCCCCTTGCTGTTGCAAAGTTTCGTGCTGGAGGCCTGTTCGCGTTACCGATGCCGTCCCCCTGAATTGTCGAGAGATACGATACAAGACCTGCTTTCCCGGAATTGGGAAGGCAACGCGCGGGAACTCAAAAACGAGGCGGAACGGTTCGTCCTGAACCGTCAATTTCAGATGGACCTCTCGGGAGAACCGCCGGCGGAGGACTTCAACCTCCGGTCGAAAGACGCGCGGTCCATGCCGCTCTCCCGGCAAGTGAACGAATTCGAGAAGGTGTTGATCGAGCAGGAACTCATCCGCCAGAAAGGGGACATCAAGAAAACCCATACCGCATTGGGTCTTCCCCGGCAAACCCTGTACGATAAAATGAACAAATACGGCCTCAAAAGGACCGATTATATTTAAGATCGTATCGCGGGTTTCTTTTGTAAAAGCCAGCGCTTCCCCTGCATTCCCTCCCACCAACCGGATACCCCAAAAAAACGGGTTCTGTTTTTGCCTTTTGAGGCCAATTGCCACATAGGCAATATTCGGAAGTTCGTATACGGGGCGTATGGATTATACGGACTATCGTATGCGTCCCCTAGATTCTATTTTGTGTCCGATGCTTGATCCTCTTTGTTTATGACGGTTACAGGTCTTTTAGGAAGGACTTCGGGCTTTGGCAGACTTTTTGCTGGTCCTAACGCAAGACGCGGCCCAGGGCGCGCGCGAGACCCGGCGGTCGGCGGAAGAGCTTTCCCGCATGGCCGCCGAGCTCCAGACGATCGTCGGCCGGTTCAAGGGTTGATTCGATCGCGGAAGGGGGGCAAGAGGGGGCGAAGGGGCGGCTCGCCGCTGGAAATGCCGTTGCCGGGCGGCGCGAGGAACGGCAAATTCCGTCCCGCTACGTTCAGCGCGCCGTCCTGAGGAGAGAGCCCACGGTTTTTCGATAGAAACTTCGCACCGCTTGCGTTGTTTTTTCGTAATCGGCCAGAAGCGTTTGCGCCAGCTCCTGGGTGGTTGCCTTCGGGTAACCCATCAACCGGGCGAGGGCGGCGAGGGAATCGGTTTCGCAGGGCAGGTTGTTGGCGAACGCGGGGCTGGAAATACGAAGAGCGCACTCCAGGTTGCGCAGGAAAAGGTAGTTTGCCCCGAGGCGTTCCGCGGCGTCCTGCTCGACGATTCCATTGAGGGCCAGGAGGTTCAAGGCGTCCAGGGTGTTCGTGGCGCGTAGTTTTTTGTGCCGGTAGCCGCGCGTCAATTGCAGGATTTGGACGGCGAATTCGATGTCGGCCAGCCCCCCGTAACCGAGCTTGACGTTACGCCCTTTCTGGACTTCCCTTGCGATCTCCAGTTCCATCCGTTCCCTGAGACGCGAAATTTCGATCAAGTCCCCGTACTCCAGTTTTGGGGAATAGCAGAAGGCATGGGCGACGTTCAGGAATTTTTCCCCCAGACCGGCGTGTCCCGCGACGAACCGGGCCCGGGTGAGGGCCTGCCGTTCCCAGGTCCGCGCCCGGTTGTTGAAATAGTCTTCGTACCCTTGCAGGGAAAGGACCAGAAGGCCCTTGCTTCCGTCCGGCCGCAGGTCGGTGTCTATTTTATAGGCGTACCCCGCCGTCGTGACCTCGGAGGTCAACTGGACCAGCGTCTGGGAAAGCGAAATATAATGCGCGAGCGCGTCTTCCGAGGACATCCCGCGGGAACCGCCCGCCGGTTCGTCGTAGACGAAGACCATGTCCAGGTCCGACCCGAAATTGAGTTCGCGGCCCCCGAGTTTTCCCATCCCGATGACGGCAAAGTCGCATGGCGGGGGTTGGGCGAGTTTCGACTGGTTCGCGGTTTCCTCGCAGGCCAGGGCGAACGCGATCTGCAGGAACGCGTCCGCGAGGTTGGACAAGTCCGAAAGCGTTCCCCGCAGGTCGGCTTCTTGGATAAGGTATCTCATGCCGATGCGGAGCTCCTCGCCCTGCTTGAAGCGGCGCAGGAGTATTTTCTTCGCCTGAAGGTTGCCGCGGAGGCCCGGGCTTCGGCGTAACTCCTCCAGGATTTTCTCCTGCGGCTTGAAACGGTAGATCGATTCCAGGTTGAGCAGGACGTCGGTGAAAGCGGGTTGCTTCACAAGGATTTCCGACAGGTAATCGCTCCCGCCGAAAAGGACGAGGAGCAGTTCGAGGAACTTGTCGTTGTCCTTGAGGATGTCGAGATAGGTTTCCCGCGCCCTGCTGGCCTCCACGAAGCGGACCAGGTTTTCAACGGCGGAGTTGGGCTTGGGCGTTTCCCGGCAACGCGCGAGGATTTTGGGAAGGACGAGATAAAAGTTCTGGACGCTCTTCTCCGTGGGGTGGGAGAACTCGGGGCCGTCCCTCAAGGATTGAAGGAATTGGAAGGCGCGTTGCGGGTCGGAGAAAGGGATGTCTTTCAGCGCCTCGATGGCGAACTGGGACTCGTCGAACGCCGATTTTTTTTTCTCCTCCTGGAAGGCGATTTCCCTGGCCTCCTCCTTTTTGCTCTCGGCGAACAATCCGGCGAAAAGAGCGCCGACAAATTGAGTGTGTTTTTCGTATTCCTCGAACAGCCGCGCGATAAGGTCCTGGGGGTTTCTTCCAGACAGGCCCATTTTTCTGGCGAGGATGGCGAGGTTAGCCGGGTCCCTGGGCAGGCGATGGGTTTGCAGGCCAAAGGAGATCTGCACCCGGTTCTCCAGGTTGCGGAGAAAAATGTAGGCGTCCCGGAGGCGTTGACGGTCGGAATCCGGGACAAAGCCGCCTTCGCGCAACCGGTCGAGCATGTCCAGGGTATTCCGGCCTCTCAGGCGCTTGTCCCGCCCGCCAAAGAGAAGCTGGTAGCTCTGGACCGTGAACTCGACTTCCCGGATGCCGCCGAACCCGAGCTTGATGTTTCCCTTCTCCGCTTTTTTCCGCCGCAGGTCCTGGTCGATCTTGTCCTTCATGGACTTGATTTCATCGACGGCGGCGAAATCCAGGTGTTTCCTGTAAATGAAGGGCTCGATCATGGCGAAAAATTCGTTCCCCAGGGCCTCGCTCCCGGCGGACACTCGCGCCTTGATCAAGGCTTGCCGCTCCCATGTCCGTCCCCAGGACTGGTAATAAATTTCCGAGCTGGCCAGGGAGTTGGCGATCTCGCCGCCATGCCCTTCCGGGCGGAGGTTCAGGTCGACGCGAAAGACGTTGCCGTCCCGGTCGATTTCGTTGATGGTCCGGGTGACCGTCTGGGCCAGCTTCGTGGAATATTCGTGGTTCGTGATTTTCACGCAGTCGGGGGCCGACGGGTCCGGCCGCGTCTCGCCCATGCTGGACGAGTAGATGTAAATGAGGTCGATGTCCGAACTGAAATTCAACTCCCGGCCGCCGAGTTTTCCCATGCCCAGGATGGCGAACTCCGATTCCTTCCAGGCGCCGTCGGCGCATTGGTAAAAAGGGACGCCGTGTTTTTTCTTGAGGCGCCGGTCGGCGAATTCGTAGGCGATTTGGAGGCAGACGTCGGCGATGTTGGATATGTCCTCCGCCGTTTCCTTGAATTCAGCCAGTCCCAGCAGGTCTCGCAGTCCGACGCGGATGTACTCTCTTTTTTTGAAGAGGCGGAGGAGCCTGGGCGTCTCGTCGCCAAGGTACCGGTCCCCGGCCATTTCATGGAAATCCCGGTACAGGAGGTCCTTGGACTTCGGTTTGCTCAGGGTCTCCGGCTGTTTCAGCCAGTCGAAATAAGAGGGGTCGTTGATGAGGGCGTCGCTCAAAAACTGGCTTCCGGAAAAAAGCGCGATCAGGGCTTTCAGGAGCTCGGGCGAGCCGTGGAGGATCGTGTAAAAATAATTTTTATCGTAGAGTTTCTCCGCGAACCGCTCGAAATTGGAAAGGGCGACGTCGGGGTTGAAGGACCCGGCCAGGAGTTCCAGCGCCGCCGGAAAAAACGCGGGGAACAGTTCCTGAAAGTTGGCTTGCCCTGCCAGGGCCGTCAAGTTCCTCCAGGCGTTTTGAGGTTCGCTGAAACCGCTTTCCCCGAGCGATGTCTCGACCAAGGCGTCCCAAGGGCGGTTTTGATAGATCCACTGGCAGATGTCGGCGCTTTTATTCATTAGTTCGTTCGTGTCGGAAAGGCGGGGCGGACATCATAACAATTCGCCGCGGAAAACGGTGACGGCCTGCCCCGCGAGAATCGCTCTGCCGCCGTTGAGGCGGACGCGCAGGATTCCTCCGCGCGCCGACGCCTGGTAAGCCGTGAACTCTCTTTTTCGCAAGCGTTCGGCCCAGTAAGGCGCGAGGCAACAATGGGCGGAACCGGTGACCGGGTCTTCGTCGATGCCCGCGCGCGGAGCGAAAAAACGGGAGATGAAGTCGTATTCCATGGAATCGGAAACGCAGGTGACGATGACCCCGCGGACGGGCAGAACGCTCAAGAGTTGCAAATCCGGTTTCATGGCGCGGAGGGTTTCGGGACTTTCCACCTCGACCAGGTAGTCCGTTTGGTTGTATCCACAACTCTTCGGTTTGACGCCGAGGGCGCGGACAAGTTGTTCCGGCGGCTCTATCGGTTTTGGGGGGGTCGAGGGGAAATCCATCTCGATCCAGCCGCCCTTGCGTTCGGCGGTCAGGAGGCCGCTCCGGGTATGGAACCGCGCCTGAGAGCCGGGCGGCAACCGTCCGCTTTCCCATAGCGCGTGGGCGCTGGCGAGGGTGGCATGGCCGCACAAGTCCACTTCCGTGACGGGGGTGAACCAGCGCAGGCGGTAGTCGCCGCCTTCTTCCAGGAGGAACGCGGTTTCGGACAAATTCATTTCCCTGGCGACGGCCTGCATCCACCGTTCCTCTCTTGGCGACGGCAACAGGCAAACCGCCGCCGGATTGCCTTGGAACGGCTTGTCGGTGAATGCGTCTACCTGGAGTATTGGGATTCCCACTTTTTCGGGTTTTTCAGGGAGCGGGTTATTATCTCAACGCCGGTTGTGTTTCCGAAGGACAGTCTTAATGATACGAAGCGCGGTTTGAGCCTGTGCGGAGGTTTTTGGAGTGCAAAGCCTCCCGGCTTTGCATGCAACGCGAGGACGCGTTGCGCTCCAAAACTTTTCCTCTCCACACTCATGCAATATCCAAGCTAAACGAAAAACGTTTTGCGGTTTGTGCCTTGCGTGGCCTATTTGGAGATAATTTACCATAAAAAAAAACCCCTGGGAAATCCCAGGGGGTTTTTGCGTTGCGAGGGGTCTTGAATCCCGGCGGGAATCCGGACGCTTACGCGTCGTAGTAGAGATGGAATTCCATGGGATGCGGCCGCATGCGGACGGGGGTGATTTCGGCTTCTCGCTTGTAGCTGATCCAGCGGTCGACGATGTCCTGGGTGAAGACGTCCCCCTTGAGCAGGAAGTCGTGGTCTTTCTCCAGTTCGTTGAGGGCCTCGTCGAGGGAACCGGGGAGGCTGGGGATGTTGGCCAACTCTTCCGGCCCGAGGGCGTAGATGTCCTTGTCCAGCGGTTCGCCCGGGTTGATTTTGTTTTGGATGCCGTCCAAACCCGCCATGAGCATCGCCGAGAACGCCAGGTAGCCGTTGCAGGCGGGATCCGGGAAACGGACCTCGATCCTCTTGGCCTTGGGGCTTGGCGAATACATGGGGATGCGGATGGAGGCGCTGCGGTTTCTGCTGGAATAGGCCAGGTTGACCGGGGCTTCAAATCCGGGCACCAGGCGCTTGTAGGAGTTGGTGGTGGGCGCCACGATGGCGGCGAGGGCCTTGGCGTGTTTCAAGATGCCGCCGATGTAGTGCATGGCCATCTCGCTCATGCCGGCGTAGGCGTTGCCCGCGAACAGGGGTTTCCCGCCTTTCCAGATGCTCTGGTGCACGTGCATGCCGGAACCGTTGTCGCCGTATAGCGGTTTGGGCATGAAGGTGGCGGTCTTGTTGTGTTTCCGGGCCACGTTCTTGACGATGTATTTGAACCACATCAGGTTGTCGGCGCACTTGGTCAGGTTGGAAAAGCGCATGTCGATTTCGCATTGGCCGCCGGTGGCGACTTCATGGTGATGGCATTCCATGGAAATGCCGACCTTTTCCATCAGCAGAGTCATTTCGCTCCGGATGTCTTGCAGGCTGTCCGTGGGCGGGACGGGGAAATAGCCTTCCTTGTAGCGGGGTTTGTAGCCCAGGTTGGGGCTCTCCATCCGCCCGGTGTTCCAGTTGCCTTCCGTGGAATCGACGGAGTACATCGCGCTGTGCTGGTTCAGTTGATAACGGACGTCCTCGAACACGAAGAACTCCGCTTCCGGGCCGAAGTAGGCGGTGTCGCCGATCCCGGTCGATTGCAGGTAGGCCTCCGCCTTCTGCGCGATATTCCTGGGGTCGCGGGTGTATTTCTCCTTGGTGAGGGGGTCGATGATGTTGCAGATCATGCTGATGGTCGGAATATTCGTGAAGGGATCCATCACGGCGGTGGCGGGATCGGGCACGATCAGCATGTCGCTGGCGTTGATGGTCTGCCAGCCGCGGATACTGGACCCGTCGAACCCTTTTCCCTCGTCGAACAGGTGTTCCACCAATTCGCTGATGGGCACCGAGGTGTGTTGCCAGGTGCCCAGCAGGTCCATGAATTTGAAATCGACTATCGCGGCGTTGTTTTTCTTTGCAAAATCCACTACCTCTCTCGGCATCATCGAGCGGCTCCCTCCAGAAATGTTAAGTTGAAAAAAAATAAAGTTTTCCCGGTCCTCCCTCTTTCAGGAAGCCGGGGATTTTTAATCCATCGATCGAGCAATGAGTTCCCGGGCTGGTCCGGGACCGCGCCGCGTCCGCGGAAAAAGACGTGGGAACGCAAAACGAACGGGACGCGTTTCCGCCTAAATGGCGTCTTCCCCACGCTCTCCCGTGCGAATCCGGATCGTATCGACAAGGTCGGTGACGAAAATTTTTCCGTCGCCGATCCGCCCCGTCTGGGCGGTTTTCATGATCGTGTTGATGACTTCGTCGAGCAGGCCGTCCGAGATGATGATTTCCAGCTTTATCTTCGGGAGAAAGTCCACCACGTATTCCGCGCCCCGGTACAGCTCCGTATGTCCTTTCTGCCTGCCAAACCCTTTGACCTCGCTGACCGTGATGCCCTTGACGCCAATCTCGTTTAATTTATCCTTAACCTCGTCCAACTTGAATGGTTTTATGATCGCCTCGACTTTTTTCATAACTCCTGGTCTCTCCTAACTCCCGACGTTTTTAATAGGGCCAAAAGCGGATCGGATAATAAGCAAAGGGTCGAGAATTTCCGCGGGACGCGGAACGTTTCCGCCGTGCAACCGGACTCCTTTGATAAAGACGCCGATTTCAAATAATCAGCCCGCCTCTATATCGCCGAATAGTTCAATAATCATGCCAATGAGGAACCGCGAAAACCGGAAAAGTATTGCGCGTTAACCAATTGTTTTTTAACGATTTGGCGCGATATCGAGGTTTGGGGCCTGGCGCGGCGGAATTCGCGCGCCGAATATTTGCCCATCATTTCGACATTGAGTTTGCAAAGTGATAAAAAATAAAGCACTTTTATACACCATTTTTCAACCTTCGGGAAGCACAAAAAGGGGGTAGGGGATGGGGGCGGGGGGTCGAGTCCAAACCGTAAAATAGAGTTCTAGGAAAACTCTCCCGCCGCGGCGGTGATGTGGTTGAGCGAAGCCTCCATTTCCCGGCGTTTGGCCTGGACGGCGTCGTCGCCGGCTTCGCGGGGAACCTGGATGGGTTTGCCAAAGTTGAGTTGGCAACGGGAGAAGGGCAGGGGCAGGGCAAACCGGTCCCAACTGTTAAACTCGATTTTCCGTTCGGCGTCGTAGGTCATGGGGATCACCGGGGCGCCGGTGGCGCGGGCCAGTTGGATGCAACCGGGTTGGGCTTGGCAACGCGGGCCGCGGGAACCGTCGGCGACGACGATGATTCTTCCCTCGTTGCGCAGTACCTTGATCAGGGAGCGGGCCCCGGCCTTGGCCTGTTTGAAGGTCGAGCCGCGGATCACGGAATAACCCATGAGACGGGCCAGGCGCGCCAGGAGGTCGCCGTCCGCGCTGGGGCTGACGAGAAGGTAATAATCGGGCCGCGACCGGTAGTGGTAGAACAGGTAAAAGATCCTGCCGTGCCACAAGGTGAGGATGTATTTGCCGGGAAGGTTTTGAAAATAATTTTCTCCTTCCGGGTTCAAATTCTTTTCGCGCAGGGTCCGGCACAGGAGTTGGACGACGCCGTAAAGAAGGTAGGGCAGGACGTAATTAAATAGAAACTTTTTCATGGGTGGGGCTGATTTTCAGATAGGCGAGAATGCTTTTGGCTATCCTGCGGGCCACGCCCGGTTCCCCAAGGGATTCGCGGACCCGGAGCAGGCGGGAGCGGATCGCCTGGCCGCGCGCCGGGTCTCCGAGGACGCTTAGGGCTTCCTGGGCTATGCGCTCCGCGGTCGCTTCTCCCTGGAGCAGTTCCGGCACGACCTCTTCTCCCGCGACGATGTTGATCAGGCCGAAATTTTTCACGCGGACGAACCAGCGGCCCATCCAGAAGGTGAGCGGACGGAGTTTGTACACGATCACCATGGGGCGGCCCAGCAGACCGGCTTCGAGCGTCGCCGAACCCGATGCGACGACGAGGTAATCGCAACAACTCATCGCGTCGTAGGTTTTTCCCGCGACGCACCGGACCGCCACCGGGCTGTTTTTCAGTTTCTCCCGGATGTATCCGGGGTCGATCGAGTCGGCGATGGGGAGTATGAACTGGCAGTCGCGCAGTCCTTTCCGGATCAGGGCGGCGGCGCGGACCATGGTGTCGAGGAGGCGGTCGATTTCGCTGATCCGGCTCCCCGGCAGGAGGCCCACCGTTTTGGTCCCCGGCGCGAGCCCGAATTCGCGGCAAGCCTCCTCGGACGTAAGCGCGGGACGCACCAGCTCGACGAACGGGTGCCCGACGAACTCGACGTCCACCCCGGCATCCCGGTAGATTTGCTCCTCGAAGGGCAGGATCACGAACATTTTATTTATCCGCCGGCGGATCTTCTTGACGCGTCCCTTCCGCCAGGCCCAAACCTGCGGGCTGATGAAGAAGAACGTCGGCAGGTTGGCTTTTCTGCAGATTTTCGCCAGGAGCAGATTGAACAAAGGGTAGTGGACCAGGATGGCGGCCTGGTATTTGCCGCTCAGGATCTCCTTGCTCAGGGCCCTGTAGATTTGCCAGTGATGGCGAAGGCTTCCCAGGGATTCGAAGAAACCGATCCCTCCCATGCGGTGGTCGATATCGAACAGCGTACGCGCGCCCGCCTGGCGCATTTTTTTGCCGCCCAGTCCGGAAATTTGAAAGTCCGGCCGCATTTCCATGAGGGACGCGACCAGGCCGGCCCCCTGCAAGTCGCCGGACTCCTCGCCCGCGCTGATGAAAATCCTGTAAGGTCCGGAACTCATGGTCTCGGCGGCGCCTCTAGACGCATAGGATGGACAACCCCGCCGCGTCGGCAAGCCGGACCGTTTCGGCCTGGTCGATCAGCATGATGCGCCCGGCCTCCAGGGCCAGGACCGACGCGCGGCCCCGGACGAGCGTACGGACCGTTTCCGGGCCGACGCCGGGGCAGTCGTAGCGAAAGTCCTGTTCCGTTCTGCTGACTTTGATGGCGACCGCCCGGTCCCGGGCCAGCGTGCATCCCCGTTCCAGCGCGCGGTCCGTTCCCTCGATGGCTTCCACCGCGATCACGGTCTTGTTTTTTACGACGAGGGTCTGCCCGATTTCCAGGTCGGCCATTTTCCGGGCCAGGGGAATCCCGAACCCGATGTCCTCCATCTCCGCGGGGGACGGACGGTTGCGGGTCAACAGCCCCGCGCCGGGAAATATTTCCCTCATGCACTCTCTTTGGTCCAGGACCTTGAAGCCGTCGTTTTCCAGGGTTTGAATGATGCCGGTCATCACGGTTTTGTCTTCCTTGTTCTTCAAG
Source organism: Nitrospinota bacterium (assembly GCA_016217765.1). Lineage (GTDB taxonomy): Bacteria > Nitrospinota > Nitrospinia > Nitrospinales > JACRGP01 > JACRGP01. The sequence continues at coordinate 32,669 of JACRGP010000110.1, forward strand.
CGGGCAAGGAACTTCAGCGCCTGGAAGTCGAATAGCTGGAGCTTGAAGATCAGGTTCTTTTCCACCTTTCCCAGGATGATGAGGTCGGCGACGTTTTCGTCCTTCAAGGTCTGGTGGATTTTCCCGGCGCGGCCGATCGGGATGGAATAATTTTTTTCCGCGTAGGGGGCCAGGCGCGCGTCGATGTCGTCGGAAAAAGCGATGGAGACCAGCTTGATCCCCTTGTCGCGGGCCCGGCGGGCGAAGTAGACGGGAATGTCTCCCGAGCCTGCGAGGAGGCCGATGCGCTTGGGCGAAGTTTCGTTCATGGTCGCGTTCCGGTCGCGGACCGGGCCTTGGCGCGATTTCCTGGGTACAGCCTAGGCGTCCCGCGCACCGCGGGTTTTCCGGTCGTCGAATTGCTTCAGAATATCCAGGGCGATTTCCAGGGAATAGAGTTCCTTCTCCGCGGCCACTTTGCGCGGGCTCCCGTTTCCGGCGCAATCCAGAAAATGCTTGAGTTCCAGCTTCAAGGGGTTGTCCTTGTGGACGAATATCCGCTCCACCAGGGATTCCTGCTTGTAGCGGAGAAACCCCTTGCGCATGACGTTTTCCGACGAGGACTGCCGGTGGACGAAGATTTCCTGCTCCGTATAGTCCAGGAGCACGAAAGAGTCTTTTTGCGTGACCGAGAGCGTCCGCTCCTTGTTCTGCGAAGCCCGGCTGGCGACCAGGTTGGCGACGCAACGGTTCTCGAACTCGATCTGGGCGTTCACGATGTCGTCCTTGCCGGAAAACACGGAAATCCCCATGACGTTGACGGCGGACACTTTCGATTGGATGAGGTTCAGGACGATATCGATATCGTGGATCATCACGTCCATCACGACGCCGTCGTCCTTGATCCGGTCCGAGTAGGGGCTCGTCCTCTTGCACTCGACGAAGAGAGGGTCCGTCACCAGTTTGTGCAGTTCCTGGACGGCGCCGTTAAAGCGTTCGATGTGGCCGACGTGGAGCGTGAGCCGTTTTTTGCCGGCCAGGTCGAAAAGCTCGCGCGCGTCCTGTAACGTGTTGGCGCACGGTTTCTCCAGCAGGACGTGGACTCCCGCGGCCAGGAACTCTTTCGCCACGGAATAGTGCGCGGAAGTGGGGACGGCGATGACGATGGCGTCCACGCAACCGATCATGTCCGCGCATCGGGCGTAATGGGGGATGCCGTATTTTTTCCCGATCGACTCGGCGCGGGTCTCGTCGATATCGGCTATGCCGACGAGTTCCGCTTCCGGCAATTCGGACAAAACCCCGACATGGTATTCGCCCATTTTCCCGATGCCGACGACGCCCGTTTTAATCGGACTCATGATTGGAATTTCCTTTGGTTATGCCCTTGGTTATGCCGCGGGAAGAATCGTTGATGAACTGAACAAGATATCCGATTTCCTCCGCCATTTCAATTTCGCTTTCGATTTTCTCGACGGCCTGGGCGGTGTTCAATTCGGCCCGGCGGAGCAGTTTGAAGGCGCGTTTCAGGGCGGCGCGGACCTCGGGCGAAAAACCGCGCCGGCGCAGTCCTACGGAATTGAGACCGACCAACCTGGGGGGCGGCCCGCCGACCAGGCTGTAGGGAAGGACGTCCTGCCTGACGATCATTCCTCCTGCCACCATGGCGTGTTTGCCGACCCGCGCGAATTGGTGCACGCCGACATACCCGGAAATGAACGCATGTTCGCCGACGGTCACGTGTCCGGCCAACCCCGTGCAGTTCACGACGGTCGCGTTGTCGCCGACTTCGCAGTCGTGTCCCGCGTGGGAATAGGCCATAAACATGCAGTTTTTGCCGAGACGCGTGACGCCGTTTTCCTTTCCTCCCCGGTGGATGGTGACGTACTCGCGGATCACGCAACCGTCGCCGATCTCGACCGACGAGGGGACGTCCTTGAAATTGGATATCTGCGGCGGACCGCCGATGGCCGCGCCGTGAAAGATCCGGCAATTACCGCCTATGGTAACGCCCGGTTCGATCAGCGCGTTGGCGCCGATCTCGGTGGAGTCTCCGATGCGGACGTTGGCGCCAACGATGGAGTTGGGGCCTATGGAAACGCCGTCTCCGAGGACCGCGCTTGGGTGGACTATCGCTGTGTTGTGGATGTTCGATGCCAAAGGCCGCAATGCCATGAGCCCCATCGTGTATTCTGGAAAATCTTCATGCGCGGAAGGCGCGTGGGGCGGACCAGGTTCGAATCGCCAGGGTTTGAAAACGCCTGGTTATCTTAAATCGTTTTCGCAAACTTTTTATGCTCTCGTTTTCGTCCGGACGTTTTGACGGTCGTCCGGGGTAAAGTCATTCAGGATTTGCCGTCTCCGCTTTTTCCGTCTTGCCCAGGATCGCCTGTAAAACCGCCTCGGCGGCCAGTTGATCTCCCACAAAAGCGTTGCCTTGGAACTTGAACAAGTCGCCGCGCTGTTTGATCTTCGTGAGTTCCAGGCGGAGCAGGTCTCCGGGGACCACGGGCCTGCGAAATCTGGCCTCTTCGATGCCGGTGAAATAGATCAGCGGATGGCCCTCTTTTTTCAGGATTTTCATTCCCAGGATACAACCCACCTGGCCCATGGCCTCGATGATCAAAACGCCCGGCAGAACGGGATATTCGGGGAAATGCCCTTGAAAAAAAGGCTCGTTCACGGTGATGCATTTGACGCCCACGATCCGGGACTCGTTGTCGCATTCGATGATGCGGTCCACCATCAGGAACGGGTAGCGGTGCGGGAGAATTCTTTTGATTTCCTTGATGTCCATCATGGCGTTGCATTCCTTTCCTGTCTGAAAACGAAAAGGAGGGCGAAGAGACGGGGCGGCGGCGCGTCAGGGGTTGGCCTTGTCATAGGCCTTGATGGCCAGGTCCGTCAAATCGTCGTCGGGGGAAAAATAGAACACGGCGCTCCTCTCGAGGATCATGGTGTATTTTTTTTCCTTGCCCATGGCCTGGACGACCTTGATCATTTTTTGCAGGAGATTGTCGGTGATTTGTTTTTCCCTCCGGTTGTATTCCTCGTTGCGGTCCTGAACGTAGCGTTCGAACTCGCGCTTGTCTTTCATGAAGCCTTCTTCCTTTTTCTTTTTCAAGTCGGGGCTGAGCACGAAACCCTGTTTGTTGAGGTCTTCCAGTTCCTGGCGGATGGATTTCTCTTTTTCGGCGATCACCGTCTTTTCTTTTTGGAAGTCGGTCTTGAAGGTAGCGAACTCCTTTTTCCATTCCTTGGTCCCGGAAACGGCTTTTTGCAGGTCGACAAATCCGATCCTGGCGTCCTGGCCGAAGGCGAGGGACGCGGGAAGACTCAAAGCCAAAACCAAACCCGCGAAAAGCGATCGCAAGAGGGATGTTCGGATGGGATCGGTTTTCTTCACAACCATGGGTCGGTACCTTTCAAGAAGTTGGGTTTTATGCGGCTAGAACGCGCTTCCGGCGGAGAAGTGGAACTCGCCGGGTTTTTCGCCGTCGCGTTGGTCCAGCTTGATCCCGTAGGCTACGCCGATCGGGCCGAAGGGGCTGACGAAACGGATTCCCGTGCCGACGCTGGAGCGCATCGCGCCCGGGTCGAAGTGTTCGGCGGTGGCCGACAGGTTTGGCCCCGTCCCGTAGACGTTGCCGCGGTCGTAGAAAAGAAACCCGCGGAAGGCCTTGGTGAACGGGTACTGGGCCTCCACGTTGATCAAGACGGATTGGTTTCCGCCCAGGGGTTCGTCCTTGTTGTTCTTGGGGCCGACGTTGCGGATGGTGTAGCCGCGAAGCGTATTGGGGCCGCCCATGAAGTAGCGCTCGAAAATGGGCAGTTTCTCGTTCCCATAGCCGTCGGCGTAGTTGACCTCGGCGTGGACCATGCCCACCACTTTCGCGATCAAGGGACGGTAATAGGTCACCTCGTAACCCGAGCGGTGAAAGTCGGTCCCGCCCAAGGGCCCGCCGGCGATCTCGAACCGGACCACATGCCGCCATCCGCTGGACGGGTTGAGGAAATCGTCCCGCGTGTCGTGGACATAGGTGGGACCGATCCGGCTGGTGACGCGGGTCTCGTTTCTCAGGAAATCGGTGACGTTTTCCGCCGTGACGTTGGAAACCTCGACATCCTCGAAGCGGTAGTTGAGGCCCAGCCAGTCGTATTCGCCCAGGTTCCTGCCGAACCGCAAACCGCTCCCCGCGCTGTCGGAGCGGAAGCTGAAGAAATTGTATTGGCGCTTGAACACGTCGACCCCGCCCAGCACCTCGCTGTCGAACAGGCGGGGGTCGGTGAACGACAGGTTGAAGTTGGTCCGCACGGATGACAAGCTGGCCATGAAGGCCAGTTTTTGCCCCCTGCCGAACAGGTTGTCCTGCGCTACCGAGCCGGTGAAGATGAAGTTCTCCACCGAGCTGAACCCGGCGCCGACGGTCACGGAACCCGTCGGTTTTTCGGTGACCGTCGTGGCGATATCGATCAATTCGGGGTTTTTCCCCCGCTTGGTGTCGATCTTCACGTCCTCGAAGAAGTTGAGGTTGTTGATCCTCTGTTTGCTCCTCTTGAGTTTCTCGCTGTCGAACTGGTCTCCCTCTTTCAAGCGGAATTCGCGGCGGATGACGTTGTCGCGGGTCCGGGTATTCCCCACGATGCCGATGTCGCCGACGTAGACCTTCTTGCCCTTTTCGATCTCCATCTTGATATCGACGGTCTTCTGCTTGTCGTTGACGCTCGTGGTGGGGTTGACGTCGGCGTAGGCGTAGCCTTTTTTGGAAAACAATTCGGTCACGGCCAGAACGTCGTTGCGGATTTGCGACTCGTTGTAGGTATCGCCTTCCTTGGTCGCGACGGCTTTGCGAAGCTCTTCCGCGGAAAGGGTGTCGTCGCCCGCCATATGGATTTTGGCGATTTTATACCGCTCGCCCTCCTCCACGGGGATGGTGATGTGGATTTCCTTTTTCTTTTTGTTGATCTCGATCTGGGGTTCCAAGACCCGGACGCGCAAAAAACCGTTGTCGTGGTAAAAGCCCTCGACCCGGAGAAGGTCGAGCTTCAATACGTCCTTTTTATAGATCCCGGATTCGTCGAGGAAGGCGAACCAGGTTTTTTCCTGGGTCTCCATCTGTTTGCGAAGTTCCTTGTCGGCGAAGCTCTTGTTCCCGGAGAACCGGATGGTCTCGATGCTGACCTTGCCTCCCTCGACGACGCGGATGACCACGTTGACCAGGTTTTCCGGGCTGATGTCGCTTTCGACCTTCACGTCCACGAAAAAGAACCCTTTGTCGTGGTAGACCCTGGAGACCTCGTCGGTCGAGCTCTGGACCAGGTGTTCGTTGAAGGTGGCGCCGCGCTTGATGGCTATTTTCTCGAGGATGTCCTTGGTCTCGACTTTTTCGTTGCCCACCACCTTGACCGTGCCGACGGACGGGATCTCTTCCACGATGAAGGTGATTTCCACTCCGCCGCCGGCTTCGTTGGTCTCCACCCGGATGTCCTTGAACTGTCCCAGGCTGTAGATTTGTTCGATGTCTTTCCGGACCTGGGCGCCGGCGAGGGGCTGGCCGACCTCGGACTTGATGTAATAGCCGATGGTCGAGTTGTCGATCCGCTTATTGCCCTGGATTTTTATGGAGCGGATGATCATCCCTTCCTGGGCGTACAACGGGCAAACAAGCCACGTTGTGAAAAACAACGCCCAGAAGGCGATAAAAAGTTTTTGGCGGGTGTTCACTATTTCTCGCGGGAACTATCTGTTATTAATCAGGTTAATGGCGATTTCTCTTGATAACGTTTCGTGGGCAAAAAAAAGTATTAAGCTTTCCAGCCCGAAGACCGGAAAGCTTAATACTTTTACCACAAAACGGCTTGAATTTGTTTAAATATTCCGTTTAACCCAGGGCGGAATTGAGGGCCCCGGACTTTTCGTTGAAGACCAGTTCGTCCTCGTGGAGGCTTACCTCGACCACGCCGCCGTTCTTGAACCGTCCCTTCAGCATCTCGTCGGACAGCACGTCCTCGAGGTACTTTTGGATGGCCCTGCGGAGCGGCCGGGCCCCGAAATGGGAGTCATAGCCTTTTTCCGCGAGCCACTTCTTGGCGTCCTCGGTCATGTCCAGCGTGATGCCCTGCTGGATCAACTGTTCGTTCAACTGTTGCAGGTTGATGTCGAGGATGCACCCCATGTGCTCCATCGTCAACGAATGGAACACGACGACCTCGTTGATCCGGTTCAGGAATTCCGGGTTGAATGTCTTTTTCAAGTCCTGTTTCAGGTCCTTTTTCATCTTGTCGTAATTGAGGTCGGGGTTGTCCGAACGGAAACCCAGGCCAGCCCCTTTCTCCAGGCTCTTGGAGCTGATGTTGGAGGTCATGATGATGACGGTGTTTTTAAAGTCCACGTGCCGGCCGTAACTGTCGGTCAACCGGCCGTCGTCCATGATCTGCAACAGCAGATGGAACACGTCGGGATTGGCTTTTTCGATTTCGTCGAACAGGACGACGGAATAGGGCTTGCGCCGGACTTTTTCCGTCAACTGCCCGCCTTCCTCGTAGCCGACGTACCCCGGAGGCGCGCCGGTGAGCCGCGACACGTTGAACTTCTCCATGTACTCGGACATGTCGAGCCGGATGAGGGCGTTGCGGTCGCCAAACATGAATTCGGCCAGCGACCCGGCCAGTTCCGTCTTGCCGACGCCCGTGGGGCCGAGGAACAGGAACACGCCGATGGGCCGGCGGGTGTCCTTCAAGCCGGACCGCGACCGGCGGATGGCCTTGGAGATCACGTGGATCGCCTCGTCCTGGCCGACGATCTTGCCGGCGAGTTCCTTGTCCATGTTCAACAGGCGGGTGCTTTCCTTTTCCTCGATGCGGGACAACGGAATGCCCGTCATGCCGGACACGACCGCGGCGATGTCTTCCTCGGCGATGCAGGGCTCGGTCTTCTCGTGCTCGGCGCGCCATTTTTCCTTTTCCTTCTGCATGGCGGCGCGCAGGGCTTCTTCCCGGTCGCGCAGTTCGACGGCTTTCTCGAACTCCTGGTTTTCGATGCAGATCTTCTTCTCGCGCACGAGGCTGTCCACTTCCCGCTGGATGGAGCGCATTTCGGGCGACTGGGTGAGTTTGCGCAGACGGACCCGCGACCCCGCCTCGTCGATCACGTCGATGGCCTTGTCCGGCAGGAACCGGTCGCTGATGTAGCGGTCGGAATAGCGCACCGCCATGACGATCGCCTCGTCGGTGATCCTGGCCTTGTGATGCACCTCGTAGGGGACTTTCAAGCCCTTGATGATCTCGATCGTCTCCTCGACGGTGGGCGGGTTGACGATGATCGGCTGGAACCGGCGCTCCAAGGCGCCGTTCTTTTCGATGTATTTCCGGTACTCTTCCAGGGTGGTCGCCCCGATGCACTGGATTTCCCCGCGGGACAAGGCCGGTTTGAGCATGTTGGAGGCGTCCACCGAGCCCTCCGCCGCCCCGGCGCCGACCAGCGTGTGCAACTCGTCGATGAACAGGATGATGTTCTCGTTCTGGGTGATTTCCTTCATGATGCCCTTGAGGCGGGCCTCGAACTGGCCGCGGTACTTGGTGCCGGCGATCAGCGAACCGAGGTCGAGGGAGACGACCCGTTTGTCGTACAGGGTGTCGGGGACCTCGCGTTCCACGATCAACTGCGCCAGCCCTTCCACGATCGCCGTTTTGCCGACCCCGGGCTCGCCGATCAGGACCGGGTTGTTTTTCGTCCGGCGGCTCAGGATCTGGATGACGCGCTCGATTTCCTTGGTGCGGCCGATGATGGGGTCCAGCTTGCCTTGGATGGCCATCTGCGTGAGGTCGCGGCTGAACTCGTCCAAAGTGGGGGTCTTGCCGCCTTCCTTGGCCTGTTCCTGGGGCTCCTTGAACATCTCGACGATTTTTTCCTTAACGTCGTCAAAATACAGGCCGAAACTGTTCAACACCCGGCACGCCACGCCCTCCTTTTCATTGAGCAAACCCAAAAGGAGGTGTTCGGTGCCAATGTAATTATGATTCAGCGAGCGAGCTTCCTCGACCGCGAACTCCAGCACTTTCTTGGCCCTGGAGGTAAACGGTATATCGCCAATAATCAATGAGTTGGAGCTTCGCGGGAGGTTCTTCTCGAGCTCTTGCTTGATCTGGTTGATATCGACCCCGGCCTTTTGAACGATGGCTACGGCTATGCCGCCGCCGTCTTTAAGCACGCCCTGCAAAATGTGTTCCGTCCCGAGGTATTCATGGCGGTACAATTCCGCTTCCTCGCGCGCAAGGATGATCACTCTCCGGGCTCTCTCCGTAAATCGCTTAAACATGATTTGCTTCCTTTATGGAAAAAAGGCGCTGGTCTTGGTTGTTCCGGAAAAAAACAAACCGCTGGCATCCCCGTGAGCCAGAAACTGGGAACCTCTTTCACTTATTCTAACAAACGAGGTCAAATTTACAAGTATTTATTTTATATGCCCTAATCCACTTTTTCAGGCTCCCGGCGGCGCGGCGGTCTCGCGTTTTCTCCCGCGGGGGACAAGGGATGGGGAGCGTGCCCGCCTTTATGGGCGCTTCCGGGGGGTGAGTCAATTTGGGCGTCCGAAGCCGGGGTCAACTGTAGCCGGCGTCCTTATGGAAACAGACGGCCGCCGCGGTGACGCTGGGGGGGTGGAACTGGTTGGCGCCGGTGAGGGCGATGCCGAGGTCCTGGGCCTGCAGGATTTCATAAATGGTTTTGTTGTTGGTCAGGTCCTCCAGGGCGGCGTAACCGGGGCTGTAGCGTTGGCCGGGTTTTTCCTTCGCCAGACCCGCGCGTTGGAACAGGAGCTGGTGGATGTATTCGGCGAGGTCCTCGGCGATCCGGTCGCACAGTCCCTGCAGATACAAGGCCGATTCGGAGTCGTGCCGGGCCTTGAATTCCTCGATGGCCGGGAGGGCCTCGTCTCCCGCGGTGGCGATCAGCAGTCCGATGGCGTCCATGCGTCCGGAGGATTTGGGATAAAAATATTGCGCGACGGAAAAAACGTCTTTCCGTCCCTTGCCGACGACCGGGTTGAAGCGGATTCTCCCCAACTCCTTCCCCGCAAGCTCCGGGTCGTAGACGATCGCCTCGTCGCCTTCCGACTGCGCGGGCAGGAGGGCGAACCGGGCCTTGGGGACGATCCAGCGGCTGGCTTCCGCTTTTTCCATCCATTCCCGTTCCAGTTCCTTGAGCCGTTCCAGCGTCATGCCGTGCCGTTTCCACCCGGACTGTTTTCCGAATTTCCAGTTCAGGGAATACAGGCTCTTGGAGTCCAGCGACGGTCCCAGTTTGCTCAATTTGAACTCCACGCGGTGGATTCCGAACCCTTCGCGGACCGGCTCGTGCCGCTTGAAATCGACCTTGCGCCGCGCGAGCGTGGCCAGGAGCTTCTGTTTCTCGTCCTGGATGCCCTTGGCGCGTTGGTATTCGCGGACGAGTTTGGCCTTGTTTTGTTCGAGGAAGGACGCGCGGCTCTCCTTGTCCATCAGGGCGCTCATGACGTTGACGCCCTCCATGCCGCTTTCGCAGTAAAACACGTTGTCCAGGATTTGCCCGAGGTCGTTCTGGCCGTGCATGGCCACGTATCCGGCGTGCCGGTCGTTCACGGGGGCGCCGCCGACGAGCAGGGGGATGGGGTAATTTTGTTCCCGGGCCATGCGGGCCACCGCGATCATGTGGTTGGACGTTTGCACCAGGAGGGCGCTCATGCCGATGGCGTCGGCGTTCTCCTGGCGGGCGGTCTGGATGAACTTTTCCAGCGGGGTCTGGACGCCGAGGTCCACGACGCGGTAGCCGTAATTCTCCAGCAGGGTTTTCGCCAGGTCCTTGCCGATGCTGTGCACGTCCTGATACACCGTGCCGATGACCACCACGCCCTTGTACGCGATCGCGCCGGGCTCGGCCCCGCTTTTAAACCGCATGTACGCCTCGAGGAAGCCCATGACGTTGCGCATCACGTCGGCGCTCTTGAGCAGGTGCGGCAGGCTCACTTCCCCGCGCCCGAACCGGTCGCCCAGCTCGCGCATGGTCTTGACCAGGTATTGGCCGATGAACTCCAGGGGCTCGCGCCGCTCGATGACTTGCGCCGCCTCCAGCACGATGCGGTCGTGGTAGGGGAATTCCCCGCCGTCGTGTTCGAGGACCCCGTCCTCCTTCTGCTTGAACCCGTCCATGATTTTCCGACAGACGCTTTGCTCCGCGGACAGGCCCGCGTAGTCGGCCTTTTTCGCCGTTTCGCCGGTCTTTTTGGTCAGGGCGATCCGCTCCAGTTCCGCGAAGGCGTTCATGTCGTGGTCCAGGATCGCCTTGCGGGCCAGTTCCACGTCCTCCGGCGGGAGGCTTTCCGCGGGGACGTAATGCTGGGGGTTCAGGATGGCGCAGTCCAGTCCCTTTTCCCGGGCTTCGTGGAGGAACACGCTGGTCAAGACCTGGCGCATATAGGGTTTTTGCGCGAGCCCGTTGGTGAGGTTGCCCACGCCGATGGTCGTCATCAAATCGGGGTGGATGCCCTTGATCATGGGCAGACACTTCAGGGTCTCCGCGCAGAAATTGAGCCCCTCCACCGATTCGCTCCCGATGGGATAGGCGTTGACGTCGATCAGGATGCGGTCCGGGCCTACGCCGTGCTTGTCCCGGGCCTGGCGGACGATCTCCGCCGCCAGGGCGTATTTCTCCTCGGCGGTCTGTCCCGGCCCCTCCGGGCCGTTGACGAGCGCGATGTAGAGGGCGCCGTGGTCCTTCGTGGTTGACAGCACGGCGTCCAGTTTCGACACGCCTTCCGCGTAAGTCTCCAGGCTGATGGAATTGACGATGGGCCTCCCCGGATAGGCCTGGATGCCCTGCTCCAGGGCCTCGACGGAAAAGGAATCGATGCACATCGCGCCTTTGAAGTCCGCGGTCAAGCCGCGGATGACCGCCGGCAGGGCCTTTTCGGTTTCGACGATGTTGCTGTCCATGCACACGTCGATGATTTCGATCCCCAGGTCCTTCACTTGTTCGGAGACGACTTCCTCCAGGACGTCCATGCGGATCTCGCCGTCGCGCTCCACCGCGTCGCGCACTTTTTTACTGCCGCGCGCGTTGAGGCGCTCGCCGATGCGCGCCAGGCCCTTGGAACTGTCCAGGAGCGCCGCCTCCTGCGGGCCGGAAACGAACACCCGCGTATCGCGGGGCCGCTCCAGCGGGACGGAATCGCCGAGCCGCCGGCGGAGGGCGCGGATGTGTTCCGGGGTGGTCCCGCAACAGCCGCCCACGATGGCCGCGCCGGATTCCTTGACGAAGGGCGCCATGGTCTCCGCCATGTCTTCCGGCGTCAGCTTGTAGCAGGTCTTGCCGTCCTCGGAGACCGGCTGGCCGGCGTTGGGGACGACGGAGAAGGGGAGGTTGCAGAACCGCGCCATTCTTTTTACGGTTTCTTTCATCAACTCCGGCCCGACGTTGCAGTTGATCCCGAACGCCGCGATCCCCATGTGCGCGACGGCGACGTAGGCGGCGAGGATGTCGGTGTTGAATATCTGCATCTTGCCGAAGGCGTCGACGGTGACCTGCGCCATGATGGGCAGGGTCTTGCCTTTTTCCCGGCAGGCTTTTTTCGCCCCGAGGATGGCGGCCTTGGTCTCGAGGATGTCTTGCTGGGTCTCGAACAGCAGGACGTCCGCCCCGCCGTCGATCAGGCCCGCGACTTGGATGCGGAAGTTGTCCTCGATTTCCGCGAAGGTCGCGCGTTTGAGGTTGGCCTGGGTGCTGGACACGACGTAGTTGGACGGGCCGATGGAGCCGGCGACGAACAGCGGCCGCCCGTCGTGTTCGGGAGACGCCCGGTAGCGTTCCATCGCTCTCCGCGCGGCCCGGCAGGCCTCCACGTTCAGATGCCAGGCGATCTCGGCGAAGTCCGCCCGCGCCAGGTCCAAACCCCGAGGGATGGAGCGTATGTCGGCCGGGTCGATGCGGGAGAAGTCGAATTCCTTCAAGCGGAGCGGGGACGCGCCGAACGTGTCGGTCTCGATGATGTTGGCCCCGGCCCGCAGGTACTCGAGGTGGATGTTTTCCAGGTCCGCGGGACGCGAGAAGGTCAGCAGGTCGGTCAGCATCTTGAATTCCGGACCGCCAAAGGCCGAATCGGGCAGGCGCAGGGACAGCGCCATGGTCCCCATGGCCCCGTCCATGATCAAAACGTGTTTCTTTAAGGCGTTTTCGAAGTTCATCGATTATTTCCAATAGAAGGAAAAATGGAATTATCCGCAGGCGGGCGCCGCATGGCAAGAAAGATTTTCGAATTTTGCCGATTATTGAGACCTGTATAAATAATGCCTTATCCCGGATATTGCGTGAGAAAAAGAATGGAACCGCTCCCCCTTGTAAAGGGGGCCGGGGGGATTCGCGCTACTCGCCGCAGGGGCGGCATGGCTCGGCCCGGATTGCCCTTGATGACGCTCATTCGCCATCCGGGTCAAGCCAGTTGGGTCCCAGCGTCACGCTGGCGCGAACGGAAGTTTCAAATCCCCCTGACCCCCTTTGCAAGGGGGAATAAAGGCAAGGCGCTTTTTGTTACAAGGAGGATCTCTCATCCGGGCGCCGCATGGCAAGAAAGATTTTCGAATTTTGTTAAAAGCGCCTAACAAAATGAAGTCCCCGCAACTTCCTCCCCCTTCCAGGGGGAGGCGAGGAGGGGGTGAAAAGCCGGGCAAGCGCCCGGAGGCGACGCGGCGATGACGCTGACGCGATCGCCGGGACGCAATTTCCGCCTCGGCGTCAGCCTGAGGCGGCGTCGGGTCCAGCGTTCACGCTGGTCACC
>JACRGP010000112.1 GCA_016217765.1 Nitrospinota bacterium
GAGGTTTTTAAATGTGTGACCCTGCGGATTATACCTGCCAATTATTTCAGCTTTTGAATTCCTACCAGTTTGTGGAATTGTTCATCGTGTCGTTTTTCCTTGCCGGGATCAGTTCCGGCAACCGGCCTTAGAGGGGGTGTCCATGGTTGAACGAATCAAAAAAGTCTATTTTACGGTCATCCTCGTAAGCCTGTTCTTCTTTTTCGTGTCCTTCTTGCCTGTTCAGGCTGAAGACTTTACGCAATTCAAAGGTACTCTGGCTTGGTTACAAGAGACTAACTATCAACATCCTAACTGGATCGCCGGGTCGGTATATTGCGGCGGCCAGTGTTTGGTTCCAGGTTATAAGCTGGCCGCGTGTACCGCGGTTGGATGCAATACCGTTTGGTATTGTGACGGTGTCGGTTGTCCCTCTTCGTCTGCGGCCCAGAGCATCTATGGGCCTTTGACTGGTCATTGGACTTTGAATGGGGATGTTTGGAATGCTCCGGGCGGTTATACGGTTGCTGTTGCCGATCTTACCGTGTCTCCTCCTTACGATATCCCGACATTGAAAACGCGGTTGGCCGATGCCATGGCAACGGGTCAACTTTACGATCAGTCCGGGAATCCGTCTTTGGTCATTCCTTCCGGTGAACTTCCTGCCTCCCGTTCATGGTGCGCCAATTTGGGCGGATCGACAAATAATCATTGTTGGATACAGGGATCGACTGGGATGGTTTACGATACTTGGATCGACATGAGCAAGTCCGGGGGCGGGGCTCCTTCTCCTGTTCAGGTGGCCGGGACTTACTCGAAGCTTCGGACGGAAGGTAAAGCCGTTTGGGATGAGCGCGATAAGCTCATGATTGACACCTTAAAGCAAAATTTAGGATCGAATGAGGTATCGCGGGTCTTCGATTCTTCTTCTTCCGTTCGGAAATATTCCAATGATGATTTTACCCTGAACACGTTTCAGGCCAATAACGACGGGTCGGCCTATACCCTTTCAGGTGATGCTAAAAACGACATCCTGGCATCCAACAAGGCTTCCTATTCGACTTCCGCTAAGGGGTCTGGTATGCCTTCCTCCGATCCGGTGGTTGCGAACGCTCAAGGGATTGCGCGGGAAATCGCGCAAGGGGCGCGCGGATCGGAAAATACCTCCTCTGGTACTGGAAGTTCCGCCGTCAATTATTACGTGACGAATAACCAGGTGGAGGCCGTCAATACGACTACGGGCCAGAGCATTGGCAAGGTTTTTATCTCTGACGGCCTTGGCGGTGGTTTGTCGACCGGCCAGGTATCGGATTTGGTTTCTTCCGGGAATACGTCCGGCGTGTTGGGCGATTCAAAGTTCATTCAGGGTGCCTATTCTCCGGTTGCCGGATCGCGGAATGGTTTTTCTTCGACCGGTACGGCAACGGGTTTACCGTCCGGGCCTGCGGCTGTAGCTGGTTCCGGTACGGGGTCAAATACTCTTGGGAGTGGTGGCTTTTACTCTCCTTCCTATGGCGGCCCGGGAAAAGGTCTTGGCGATCTTTTTAATACGCATTACGCGGTCTGGGGCGCGTCTGGATTGGTTCAAGGGCTCAACCAGTTGAAACCGTCCTTTGGGGCTCATGCTCTTCCTTCGTGGTGTTTTAATTCGACGTTGGCGAACGGTCAACAATACTGCTTTAACCTTGGAGATTCTAAATTCTCTTGGGTCTTTTCCGTTATTGGGTCGGTGTTGGTTTTGGGGGCTTCTTACTCGGCCTATCAGATTATCATTCTTCGTGGAAAGGCTTGATCCATGGACTTTGACGTTTTTGGCTGGTTCAACTATCTCCTGGATTCGATCAAAAACATTATTTGGAATGTCTTGGTTGATTTCGTTGAAATCATCCGGGATCTGTTCTACTGGGTCTTTGATCTTATGCTCGGATTCGGGGATGTCATGATGTCTTGGGTCTCCTCGTTTGTCTCTTTCCCTTCCAGTATCGCCCTTTGGGCCGGGCTTCCTCCGGATGTTGTCGCCTTGGCGTCCAATGTCCAGTTGGATACGGCCTTGAGCATCATCATTTCGGCCTTGGTGGTTCGTTTCGTCCTCAATTTCATCCCGTTGGTGGGTTGATGGCGATTCATATCTATAGCGGCGTTCCGGGGGCCGGGAAAACCTATCACATCGTGAAAGAAGTTGTGGTGGAAGAGTTGAAAAAGTCCCCAGGCCGTCCGATCTTTCATAATATTCCCCTTAAGCCGGAAGTAATCGAATCGGAGTTGTTCCGGTCGTTTTACCTCTCGGATCGGCTTTTTGAAATCGACGAGGCGTTTATAAAGAGTCTTCCGGATCAGCGGGAAAAGCTGGTGGGGTCCCTGCTTATCATTGACGAGGTGCAGAACTATTTCATTTCGTCTAAGGCCATGGACAACTCACGCATGGTCGATTTTTTCACCACGGCGCGGCATTATCAGATCGATATCATTCTTGGAACCCAGGACACCGGTAATATCAACAAGGTGATTCGTAACCTCGCCGTCGTGGAGTTCAAGTTTTATCCTCTTGGGGGCAAGGGGTTCAAAAACCAGTACCGGCTTGAGCCCTGGTACAAGGATGACAAGAAGCCAACGGGTAGGCTTCACAAGACCTACGACTCATACTATTTCCGGTTTTATGGATCGCATGCCGTCAACCTTCCCGGTGTTCTTGTGCCTCCGGCCCCTCGTCATGGGTTTGTGTCCTTCTACTTTGTCGGGATCGCGGTGGCTTTGGTATTGGTGATTGTGTTCGGTTACAGGGTATTCAAGAAGTATTACTCTCCCGTTGTTTCCGTTTCTCCCGCGGTGGTTCCCCAGGTTGAAAAGACTTCGTTCCTCGGATCGGTGCATCCTTCTGTCGCCGGCGTTGAGGTGGTCAAGGCCGGCGCGGTGAAGGGGATTGTCAAACTCAAGGCTGATTGGATCGTAACCGGACTTGTGCGGGTGGGCGAAAAGCGAATTTATTATCTGTTCTCGATCGAGGAAAACCGGACGCAACGGGTGGAAAGCTACGTTGACCGTCCAGGCTGGCTGGTCGGGGAACTGGTGGAGTTCGGCGGCACGGTGAACCCGCATTCCGTGCGTCATGATAAGGCGGACGAAAGGATTGATGCAGGGGATCGTGAAATTGCCGATCATCTGCCGCATGGCGGAGTTATCGCCGATGGGGGTAGGGCGGTTCCCGCTACAGCGTTGCCCGTCGTTTCTTACCAGGGTTTTCGTGCGGATCAGCGGCCTATTTGGGGGCCTGCTGAATCCGAATCGTTAGCGAAGGATTTTGTTTCCGATTTAAGGTGAGGGGTTGTATTTCTTATGGTAGATTTCTCTTTGGATAGCTTTTTTGGGCGGACTTCGAAAGGAGCGAAGAGAATGCCCAAACTGGTTAAACGAGGGAATGTTTGGCATGCCCGGGGATCCTATAAGGGGATCGATCTTTCAGGATCCTTGGGAACCACTGATTCCAATGAGGCTCAGGCCAAATTGGGATTCCAGGTTTATTTGATAGAAAGGGGGTGCAGTCCAAAATCCGATAGGGTCCTTTTCAAGGATGTCGTGAAGAAATATTTGGCGGTTCCGTCATTGAAAGCGGTTTCTACCCGGTCTCGCGTGGATTCTCTCATTGCAAGGCATCTTTTGCCTTTCTTTGGCTTAAAGATGTTGGGTGAAATAACGCGGGATTTGTTGGCGGTTTATATTTCCGGTCGGCGCAAGGAAGTTGGTGATGGCACGATCCGCAAGGAGTTGTGGTACTTGAAGGCCATTGTCAACGTGATTGACCGCGAATGGAAATTGCCCGAAGGACCGGGCCTTGATTTGAAGCCGGATCGCCAGGTTACGAATTATCTTGAAGAGGACGAGTTTCAATCCGTATTGCCTTATCTTTCTGTGGAAATTCTGCCTGTTGTTGTTGTAGCCAGGTATACAGGCTTGCGTTTGGGAGACGTGGTTGATCTGAAGTGGTCAATGGTGGATTTTGAAGGCAAGGTGGTATCCGTGAAGACGGCGAAGACAGGAAAAGAGGTTAGAATCCCTCTGGCTCCCCAAGTTGTGGAGGTTTTGACGCCCCTTAAAAAGGTGTACAGATTGGGGAGCGGTTTTGTCTTTGATCATCGTCCTACGCGTTCGGCTTTTCGCGCCCGTGTTCAGCGGGTTTTCAAGGGGGCTGTAAGGACGAATGGGAGGCCGGAAATTCGTTTCCACGATCTCCGTCATTCTTTCTGTTCCAGCTTGGCCCAGGCGGGTGTTCAGTCGTTCTTGATCGCGGAGCTGGCGGGTCATTCTTCATTGCAGACTACCAAGCGGTATACTCACTTTGCTGATTCCAGTAAGAGGGAGGCGATAGCCAAAACTTTCGCGAATTTTGCGGAAGGAGTGAACAAAACTTGTACAGTGTGACTGGCGGTATTTTGACGGGGGGTTGTAACTGTTTGAAATTAAAGCGTCCCCAGCGGGATTCGAACCCGCGTTACCGCCTTGAAAGGGCGGTGTCCTAGGCCTCTAGACGATGGGGACTTTTCTGGTAAGCTATATGGCAAGAAGTATGAGCCGCGAAGGACTCGAACCTTCGACCCACGCCTTAAAAGGGCGTTGCTCTACCATCTGAGCTAGCGGCCCATATAACCGATATCCGAATGAAAGGGGCTAAGCTAACAAACCTATATTAGCATGTCAAATGAAATTATTTGTCTTGATTTTATGGGATGCGTCTCCTAAAATATCTGTTTCATTCCGTCTAACTCTTTGTAAAGGCCCGTCTTGGAAAAATCGGAAAAAATCTGGCTGGATGGCAAATTGGTCCCCTGGCACGAGGCCAACGTGCATGTTTTGACGCACACGCTTCACTATGGCTTCGGGGTCTTCGAGGGCATCCGTTGCTACCGGACCAAAAAGAAATCCGCGATCTTCCGCCTTCCGGAGCATATCGACCGGTTGTTCAACTCCGCGAAAATCCTGGGGATCGAGGTCCCATACTCGAAACAGGAGATCGTCGACGCGGCCCTGAAGGTGGTGTCGGTCAACAAGCTGGAGGAATGCTACGTCCGCCCGATCGTTTTCCTGGGGCACAACAAGGTGGGGCTCAACCCGAAAGGGGTGGACGTGCGCGTGGCCATCGCCGCCTGGCCCTGGGGCGCGTACCTGAGCGACGACGGCTTGAACAAGGGCATCCGCGCGCGGGTGTCCTCCTTCACCCGGCATCACGTCAACATCACGATGACGCGCGCCAAGGCCTGCGGATATTACATCAACTCCATCATGGCCAAGGCGGAGGCCGTCCGCGACGGGTACGACGAGGCCATCCTGCTGGACGTCAACGGCTACGTCTCGGAAGGCTCGGGGGAGAATGTTTTCATCTTGTCCAAGGGCGTTCTGCACACTCCTTCCTTGTCCTGCGCCAACCTGGACGGCATCACGCGCGGCGCGGTGATGGAAATCTGCAAGAGCTTGAAAATCGAGGTCCAGGAAAGTTTCCTGACGCGCGACGAGTTGTATATCGCCGACGAAATGTTCCTCACCGGGACGGCCGCGGAGATCACCCCCGTCCGCGAGGTGGACAACCGCCCGGTCGGCTCCGGCAGGAAGGGCAAGGTCACGGACCTGATCCAGAAGACCTTTTTTGACATCGTCCGGGGGCACAACCCCAAGTTCAAGAAGTGGTTGACCGAGGTTTGACTCGGCTGTTCTCCGGAACTTCCTGGCCCCTTCTCCGCTTTTAAATTATTCCCCGCCCCTTGCTTTCTCCGGCAACCGGTTTTATAAATAATCGTTGTTGGTGTATACTGAAATTCGATTGCGAGAAAGGAGTGCAGGGCCCATGCCTATTTACGAGTACGAATGCCAGAAATGCGGCGTTACTTTCGAGGTGATGCAACCCGTCAGCGCCCAGCCTTTGAAGAACCATGAGGGGGCGAAATGCAACGGTTCCGCGCGGCGGCTGGTCTCCGCGTCCGGGTTCATCCTGAAGGGATCCGGTTGGTACGCCACGGATTATCCCTCCGAATCCCGCAAAAAGGGATGGGAGCAGGAAAGCGGGACCGCCCCTACGAGCGCGAAAGCCGAGCCGTCCGAGGCGTCCCGCGGCGACACGGCCTGTCCGCCCGCTCCCAAGGAAACGGCCTCGGCGAAGCCCGAACAACCCCCCGCGAAATCCAAACCGGCGGCCAGGAATCCGTATTCCTCCAAGAAGACCAAAACGGTGAAAAAGGCCTCCAAGGTTTCCCGCTAGTCCGCGGCCGACTTACATGGGCAAGCGGGAGGACTTATACCAGAGCATTTTTTCCTCGCTGATCGACGGCATCATCGTGGTCTCCCGCGATTTGAAGATCGTCCGCGGCAACCTGGCGGTGGAGGAGATGTTCCGGGAGTCCCACGACTCCTTCGAGGGCAAGGACCTGGCGGAGTTTTTCCCCGGCCAGCCCGCTCTCTCCGAGAAAATAACCCGCGCCTTCGAAACGGGATCTTCCTTCCGCGACTTCGAGGGCCTGGGGTTCAGGAAATCCAGCCGCGTCGCCTTTCCCGTCAACATCAGCCTGTCGCCCATGCTCGACGCCGAGGGGCGAGCGCGCCGCGTGACGCTCCTCCTCAAGGACATGAGCCTGGTCAAGGAATTGGAGGAGAGCTCCCGCCAGTTGGACCGCATGGCCAGCCTGGGGGTCCTGGCCTTGGGAATGGCCCACGAGATCAAGAACCCGCTGGTGGCCATCGGCGGCTCGGCCCATCTTTTGCGCAAGGAACTGTCCTCCCCGGACCAAAAGAAGTACTTGGAGATCGTGGTGTCCGAGGTCGACCGGATCAACCGGATGATGGAACGGATGCTGGATTTCTCCCGTCCGAAGAAAATGCGCGTCCAGCCGACCAACATCCACAAGGTCCTGGAAGAGATCCTCGTCCTCGAAAAAAAATCCCTGGAAAAGAAAAACGGGCGGTTCGTCCAGGTCTACGACCCCAGCCTGCCGCGGATCGAGGCCGACGAGGACCAGCTCAAGCAAGTGTTCATCAACCTGGTCCAGAACGCCGTCGACGCCTCGCCGGAAGGCGGGGAGATACGGCTGGTCACGCGCGTCGCGACGGATTACTCCGTTAAAACCGCGCGCGACCCGAACCCGCGAATGCAGATCGCCGTGGAGGTCGTCGATTCCGGGCCGGGGATTTCCGAGGAAAACCTGAGGAAACTGTTCACGCCGTTTTTCACCACCAAGCCCAAGGGGAACGGCCTGGGGCTGGCCATTTCCCTGAAGATCGTCGAGGACCACCAAGGCAAGATCAAGGTGATGTCCGAGAAAGGCGCGGGCTCCTCCGTGCAGGTGTTCCTGCCGGTCCGTCAGACTTGAACGGAAAACTTAACCCGTATATTGCATGACGAAAAGACGGGAATTGCTCCCCCTTGTAAAGGGGGCCAGGCTGGGCCTGGAGCCAATGCCGCCTCCAGCTTGCGCGGAGGCGGGAATCGCGTTCCGGCGGTCGCGGAGCGTCATCGCCGTGTCGTCTCCGGGCGCCTGCCCGGCCAGCGTCACGCTGGCGAACGGGGATTTCAAATCCCCCCAGCTCCCTTTGCAAGGGGGGACAAAACAAGGGCGTTTTTAGCTCCGGGTATTTCCGCGCGCCGCCATGGGGCATTCGCTCATGTAATATCCGGGTCAAACCGCTTCGGTAGTCCTTGACCGGGGTTGGCGAAACTATATAATTCCCCCAGTTTGCCCAAAGGCCGGAAAGTTGGGGTATGATGGGTAAAGGTCTTTCATGAATCGTGGGCAGAGACAACATCGCATGGACTCGGTAAAAAAAATACTGGTCGTCGACGACGAGGAAAACATCCGCTGGCTGTTTAAGAAGGCCCTGGAGAAAAGAGGGTTCGTGGTGCACGCCGCCGCCGGCGGAGAGGACGCCGTTAAAAAGATCCAAGGCAACAAGTACGTCCTGGTCTTTTGCGACATCTTCATGGAGGGCATGAGCGGCCTGGAGCTTCTGGAGTGGATCAAAACCCACGACGCCGGCTTGAAAGTGGCGGTCATGACCGCCCAGAACACGATGAACAACACCATCGAGGCCATGCGCAAGGGGGCGTACGACTACATCAGCAAACCCTTCGACTTCGAGGAGGTCTACCGGCTCGTGGACAAGGCGGTGGAGTCCGAGTCCATCCCCGCGCCGCCCATGGATAAGGTCGAGGAAGAGGAGGAGTTCTCCGTCAAGGCCATCGTCGGGAAAAGCAAAAAAATGCAGGGGGTCTTCAAGACCATCGGCAAGTCGGCCATGTCGGACCTGGCGATCCTGATCACCGGCGAGAGCGGCACGGGCAAGGAGATGGTGGCGCGGGCCGTGCATTATTATTCCCGGCGCGTGAAGAAGCCGTTCATTTGCATCAACTGCGCGGCGATCGCCCGGGAGCTGTTGGAGTCGGAACTCTTCGGGCACGAGAAGGGCGCGTTCACCGGCGCGGTGGAATCCAAGAAAGGCAAGTTCGAGCTGGCCGACGGGGGGACCATTTTCCTGGACGAGATCGGCGACATGGAGATCCAGCTCCAGGCGAAGATCCTGCGCGTCCTGCAGAACCGCGAGTTCTACCGCGTGGGCGGCAAGGAGCCGGTGCGCGTGGACGTGCGGGTGATCGCCGCCACCAACCAGGACTTGCAGGACCTGATGGCCCGGAAATTGTTCCGCGAGGACCTGTTCTACCGCCTCAACGTGATCCATGTCCACCTGCCCCCCCTCCGCGAAAGACCGGAGGACATCCCGCTCCTGGCGAACCATTTCCTGGGCCGCTTTTCCGACGAACTGGCCCGGGGGAAAACGTATCTTTCGCCCGCGGTGGAACAAATTTTCAAGAATTATTCCTGGAAGGGCAACATCCGGGAATTGGAGAACGCGGTCAAGCGCGGCCTGGCGCTGGCTTCCAGCGGGCCGGTGCTCCCCGAACACCTCCCGCCGCAGATTCTGGAGGACGCCCGGAAGGCAGGCACGTCCCTGGAGGATTGGGAAAAGCGGCTTGGCGACCTGGTCCGCGAATACATGGCCCAAACCGATTGGGACAAGGACCGGGACCTGCACGACCGGTTGACCCAGGCGCTGGAGAAACAGCTTTTTCAAATACTGCTGGAGAAGACCTCCGGCAAGCAGGTCGTCGCCGCCAAGGTCCTGGGCATCAACCGCAACACCCTCAAGAGAAAAATCGACGCCATGAACATTCAGCCCAAAAAACGGGGCCGGCGGGACTGAGCGTTGCGGACCCGGAGCGTAGTCGCTTATAAAGGCCCGTCGGGCGCGTCCGTGGAAATCGTCAAGCAGACCTTTTCGTCCGCCCGGCCCAAACCCGCCCGGCGCGTTTCCTTTCTCGCCGGACTGCACGGGGACGAGTTGGAGGGCGTTTATCTCTGCTTCCTTCTGGTCCAATATCTCCGGCGCCTCAAGGAGACCGAGCCCGGCGCGTTCCTGGGAGAGGTCAACGTCTATCCCGCCGTCAATCCGCAAGCGTTGTGCCATGGGTCGCGGCTGTGGCCCTTTTTCTCGGTGGACATGAACCGGCTCATGGGCGAGCCTGCCGGGAATTCGCTTCCCGCGGGCGCCTGCCGGGAACTCCTGGCGGACTTGAAGGGCTGTTCCGACCTGGCGGTGGACCTTCATTCCAGCAACCAGCACCTGGCGGAACTTCCGCAAATCCGCATCGTCAAGGATTTCGAGAAAAAACTCCTGCCGCTCGCCCTGCAATGCAACGTCGACGTGATCTGGGTGCACCCCATGGCGGGAGTGTTCGAATCGACCCTGGGATACAACCTCAACCGCGCGAAGGTCCCCACGCTGGTGATGGAGTTGGGCATCTGTCTGCGCATCCACCGGGATTTTTGCTCGCAAATCCTGGACGGCGCGATCCATTTATTGCATCACGCCGGCGTTTTGAATTCTTCCCGGCGGCCGCGCGGGGAAATCAAAATGCCTTTGGTCCTCAAAGCCGATCAAGTGGGTCTGGTGCAGGCGAAGCGGGCCGGACTGTTCGCCGGGCGCGTCAAGCTGGGGGACCGCGTCGGAAAAGGGGACAAGATCGGCGACGTGGTCGATCCGGTGCGCGGGGAAACGTTGGAGGAAGTCGTCTCCCCTTTCAAAGGGACGATCTTCACTCTGCGGGAACTGCCGTTAATCTATGAAGGCGCGCCTCTTGTCCGGGTGGCGCTCGATGGACCGGACGAACGGTGAAGGAAAAAATCTTTTCGATCCAGCCGCCCATGGGCGAGGCCGTCTCCCTGTATAAAAACGTGTGGGAGAAAGGCCATTTCGTCGACACGCTCTCGATCGTCGCGGGTCTGCATGGGGACCATTTGAACGGCCTTCACCTCGTCTCCCTGCTCTCCAGATTTCTCCAGGACGTCGAGGACGGACGCCTGCCGGGATTCCGCATCGCCGGCAAGATCCAGCTTTTTCCGATGGTCAACATACAGGCGGTCATGGAGGGGGAGCGCCTGTGGTCTTTCGACAATCTCGACCTCGACCTGGCGTTCCCGGGGTCCAGTTGCGGCGAATTGGCCGACCGTCTGTGCAACGTCCTGTACAAACACACCGCCGATTCGAACTACGCCCTGCTACTGGATGCTTCCGAAAAGCGCTGCGTGAGTATTCCCCACATTCAACTGCTCCAGCCGGACCGTTCGCTACGCCGCGCGGCGCGGTACCTCGCGGGGGAAATCCCCGGCGGCGGCCCCGATCGCTTTCCTGGGCTGGGAATCGTCCGCGAGTTGCAACCCACCCCGGCTTTCCAACTCCGCCTGTACAACCAGTGGATCGAAAACAACGTCTGTGCGCTGGTCCTCGCGGGAGGCCGGTCCGCGGGCATCGACCCGGAAACGAACGGCGCACTGCTTGCGAACGTCGTCAATTTCATGCTGGCCGTCGGCGTCCTGGCGCACGCGACGCGCAAGGCGGAAAAAGGCGAAGCCCGCTTTTATTCCCTGGAGAACGAGCGCCGTGTCTCCGCGTCCCATCCCGGTCTTTTTTTGCCGGAGGCGCGGGTGGGGGAGAGCCTTCGGCAGGGCCGGAAATTGGGAGAATTGCGCGATATCTACAGCGGCGAAACTCTGGAGGAGTTGTTCGCCCCGCAAGACGGTTTACTGCTGACCTTGCGGGATTATCCGCTGGTGTACCAGAACGAAACCGTCGCGACGTTGCTGGTCGAAAAGGAACGGCGCTGGTACTGGCCGTTTTCATGAGGGGGGGCGCGTCACTCGCCGTAGGGACGGGACGGAAGAATCACTTGAGATTCGAGAGGAACAGGACGGCGCCGTATATGGCGGAGCCGACGCCCGCGAGGGTCATCAGCGTTCCCCATCTGGATTTCTGCCGGGCCAGGGCGTTCTTGTTGCCGTCGATCACCGCCCAGCGGACTTTGGGATCTTTCAGCTTCTCGTCGATCCCCCGTTCATAACGGTTGCATAAAGTCAAAATCCCCGTCCCCACGAAAAACAAGATCGCTCCGATGATCTGCTCTATACCGAGATACTCCATGCCGACATCGCCCTCAATAAGCGAGGAAAAAGATTTTTTATTCCGGATGAATTTATTATAACTGATTGTCCTTTTTTAATCAATAAGTTCGCGCAAAAACGTCCGGCGTTTAAAGCTTGTGGCCCAGCCGCGGATAAAATAAAATTCAAGGTAATGCAGGCGCTTTACCGGC
>JACRGP010000115.1 GCA_016217765.1 Nitrospinota bacterium
ACCGCGTCGCAGGCCAACGTCGTCTCCGCCGCCTCCGAACAGGTCAGCAAGAACGTCGAGACGGTCGCCACCGGCGCCGAGGAGATGAACGCCAGCATCAAGGAGATCGCCAAGAACGCCTCCGAGGCCGCCCGCGTCGCCTCGTCGGCCGTCAGGGTGGCGGAGAGCGCCAACGCCACCGTCGCCAAGCTGGGGACCAGTTCCGCCGAGATCGGCGCGGTCATCAAGGTCATCACCTCGATCGCCGAGCAGACCAACCTGCTGGCCCTGAACGCCACCATCGAGGCGGCGCGCGCCGGGGAGGCGGGCAAGGGCTTCGCCGTGGTCGCCAACGAGGTCAAGGAACTGGCCAAGGAGACCGGCAAGGCCACCGAGGACATCGGCAAGAAGATCCAGGCCATCCAGACCGACACGACCAGCGCCGTGGACGCCATCGCCGAGATCAGCATGATCATCAACCAGATCAACGACATCGCCAACACCATCGCCAGCGCGGTGGAGGAGCAGACGGCGACGACGGCGGAGATCGGGCGCAACGTGACGGAGGCGGCCAAGGGCACGGGCGAGATCGCGCAGAACATCACGTCCGTGGCCCAGGCGGCGCAGAGCGCCTCGTCGGGCGCCGCGGAAGCGCAGAAGTCCGTCGGCGAGCTGTCGCGCATGGCAGTCGAACAGCAAGCGCTGGTCGGGCAGTTCAAGTATTGAGTCGAATTGCGTAGGGGCGGTTACAAATCCCCCCCTCCCCCCTTTTACAAAGGGGGGGCTCGAAACTTCCCCCTTTAACAAAGGGGGACTGAGGGGGATTTGCTTTTCTCCCCCTTGTAAAGGGGGCCGGGGGGATTCGCATTGCGGCGAGCGCGGCATCGCGTTGTCCCTAGCGGCGCGGTTGCCGGCCCCAGCGGGGTTCAATCGACGGCCGCTTTTTCCTCCAGGAAGATGGGATCGGGGTTGAGGAGTTGCCCGAGCGCTTCCCGTATCCTCGACTGGAACTTTTCTTTTTTGTTGTGGATCCGCTCCACGTCTTTCGGATTGAGGTAGAACACGTTGTCGGCGATCCCCTGATGCGTGTGCAGGACCGCCCGCTGGATCTCCATGCCGAGGTCGGACAGGACCTTGGTTTCCATCATGAACGTCCCCAGGACGTCGTGGGTCTCCAGCTTGACCGCCCGGCCGATGAACTTCATCTTCAGTTTCACGTCCTTGTATTTGCCGGCGTCGGGCCGGGCGGGAAGGGTCCGGCTTTTGTAAACCTCGTAGATGGGCTCTTTCCCGACGAAAATGCGGCGCAGGTCTTCCTTGACTTGTTTTTGGACGAAAAAGAAGTTCGCGTATTCGATCGGGTTGCCGGAGGAGTTCATGACCTTGAACACGTCGAACACCTTGTCTTCCAGGGTATGGACGTTGGCGTCGACGATGCTCAACTGGTTGAACGCCAGCACGGCGGCGATATGAAAGAGAAGGCCTTTGTAGTCCCTGGCGCAAACGACCAGTTCGGAGGCCTGGCCGGTCTTGAAGAACATCTCGCACGCGAACCCGGCGGACGATTCGATGAACTCGTTGTAGATTTCCAACTGCATTTGCAGGTCGCGCGGAAGCCGGATCATGTCCAGGAATTCCAATTTGACGGCGCCGCCGGCGCTGGACCGTTTCTTGTGGTGCAAGGTGTTCTGGTAGAACAGTTTCAACTGCTCGATCTGGCTGGCCGACATTTTCATCTTGGTGCCGCCCCGGTCGGAGTAGGTGAGCAGGCTGAGCATTTTCAGCCGCTCCTTGTCATGGCAGACCAGGTCCCAGATCGTCTCGTAGGTGTCGTCCTGGTCGGGATCCAGCAGGAGCAGGTCGCGCATGGCCAGATGACGTTCCACCAGGAACGCGACGTCCTGGATCCGCCGCGGGTCGTCTCCATATCCCAGGTTCTCCAGGATGCGCGGGATGGCCCGGGAGCCGGCCATCTCCTCGTCCTCCCCCTCTTTTTTGAGGCCCTTGCCGATGTCGTGCAGAAGGACGGAAAGTTTCAAGGCGGTCTTGTCCTTGACGGACTCGTACAGTTCCCGAAGGAACGGGTCGATGTCCTTGTCGAGTTCAAGCTTGTTGAGTTCGTCGAGCGCCGAAAGGACATGGACGTCCGTCGGGAACAGATGGACGTAGATGTCCTGCAGGAGGCCGCAGAGGTTTTTGAAGTCGGGGATGTAATAGTGCGCCAGCAGGCCGAACTCGTGCAGTAGCCGGAGCGCCCGCGAAAAGTATTTCCCCTCGACGACCGCCTTGAAATACGACAGCGCTTCCTCGCTCTTCTCGTCGGCGAGAAAAATCGGGCACATCTGGTCCACGTTGTTTTCGATGGACCGGATAATGGGGTAGGAGGGATTGCAACCTTCCTCGGCCACCCAGGAGAGGATTTTGAATATCAACTCCGGCCGCCCGGCTATCGTCTCCTCGGGGTCCTTTTTGCAGACGATCTGGTTGTCGGCGTTGACGGCGAAATCCTCGTGGAGGTTTTTGACGCATTGCTCGTCGAAGGTCAGGCTTTCCCAGAAGAGGTTTCTGCTGTACCGCTTCATCGGATAGACGGCGTTGTAAAAGTATTCGTGGAAAAACCGCTGCAAGTCGTAATTCATCGATTCGGCGATTTTTTCCCGGACTTCATAGCTCAGCAAGTCGCGCTGGTAGCCTTTCTGGTAACAATGCAGGAACAGCCGGACCCGCGACAGGAAGTTGAGGGCGTTTTGCAGGTTTTTGAACGCCGGGGCGCTCAGTTTCTCCCGCGAAAAAAGCTCCTGAAGCAATTCGAACTGGTTGTTCTTTTCCAGCGAATAGCGCCAGCGCGCCAGCGACAACGCCCAATACAGGCGGCGCAGTTCGTCCTTGACGTTGGGTTCCTGTTGAAACACCGTGTTCTGAACGTCGTAATAAGTCTTGTTTTGCAGGCAATGCGCCAGGATCTCGTCCTTGTGGACCTGGGCCGCGGTTTTTATGGAGCTCTTGAATTCGTTGTAAACCCGCGCGTCCCCCGCAACCAGCCGGCTCTCCAGGAGCGAGTAGAAGGCCGCCATCTTCCGGGCGTCGAGCTTTTGACCGGTCTCGTCCAGTTCGGAGTAACCGAAACTGCTGGCGGTCCGGAAGATGTCCTGGTGGATGAAAAGATATTCGAAGTAATTGACGATTTTGCCGACCGTCTCGCGCGTCTCGCCCTGGGGCAACGCCTTGGACACGATCTGGATGTCCACGTCCGAGCAGAAATACATCTCCTCGCGGCCGTAACCGCCGCGCGCCGCTATGGCGATGGGGACGTCCCGTTCGCGCAGGTCCCGGCCATGGGTCTTGTTGTACAACCAGATGGCGGTCCGCAGGCTGGCTTGAACGACGACGTCCACCAGCGCGGTCTGTTTCAGCAGTAGAAGGTGGGAGTTGTCGGAGGTCTGGAGTTCCTTCTTGTGCCATTCCGTCGCCTCGTTGACGAATTGGATCGCCCGGTTTTTGTAGTCCAGGTAGAATTTCTGCAGGTCGGAGGCCGGGTCCGCGGGGAATTCATCGGGGGAAACGAGGCGGTCGATTTTTTCGGAAAGGGTTTTTCCATATTTTTCGGACTGGTTCCTGTTCCACAGGTAAAGGCTGATCATGGAGGCCGGGTTGCGCGCTTTATTGAAAAAATCGCCCTTGGGACCGTCCGGGTTTGGCCGGAAAAGGCAATTTTATTATATTGTTATAATAATCGTATTGCGGGCGGGATTCAATAGAAAGAGGGCTACCGGGGATGCCCCCGGGGGCAACGCCGCCCCGCGCTGGCGCCGGGGCGGGAATCGCGTTCCGGCGATCGCGTCAGCGTCATCGCCGCGTTAGATCCAGCGTTCGCGCTGGACGGGATCATTTGGCCTTTCCCTGGCGGGCGACGGCCTCGGCGGCTTTTTTGGCCGCTTCCGGGTCGCCCAGGTAGTAATGCGTTTTCGGCGTCAGGTCGTCGTTGAGTTCGTAAACCAGGGGGATGCCCGTGGGGATGTTCAGGTCCACGATTTCCCGGTCGCTTATGTTGTCCAGGTGTTTGACCAGGGCGCGCAGGCTGTTGCCGTGGGCGCAGATCAAGACCTTTTTCCCGGACTGGATGGCGGGGACGATTTCCTGGAACCAGTAGGGGAGGAACCGCTCCACGGTGTTTTTGAGGGCCTCGGTCCTCGGGAGGTCCCTGGCCGGGACGTTCGCGTAACGCGGGTCGCGCGCGGGCAGACGGGCGTCGTCGTCGGCCAGCGGGGGCGGGGGGATGTCGTAACTCCGCCGCCAGACGTGCACCTGCTCGTCGCCGTGTTTCGCGGCGGTCTCCGCCTTGTTCAGTCCTTGCAGGCCGCCGTAATGGCGTTCGTTCAACCGCCAGCTCCGGTGCACCGGGATCCACATCAAGTCCATGCCGTCGAGCACGATCCACAGCGTGCGGATGGCGCGCTTGAGGACCGAGGTGTAGGCCACGTCGAAAACGTACCCCCCCTCCTTCAACAACCTGCCCGCCTCGTGGGCTTCCCGGACCCCCTGCTCGGCGAGGTCCACGTCGGTCCACCCCGTGAAGCGGTTCTCTTGATTCCACACGCTGTGGCCGTGCCGCAACAATACCAATTTGTACATCGCGCTTTCCTCCGTGAGCGGTTTTGAGGCGGCCCCGTGTTGATTATTACCGGGAATAATATTCCGAAAAGGGCCCTCTTAATATAAACCAAATTTAAAGTCGGATTTCAAAGTAATAGCGCTTTCGCGGCCTTCTCCCTGAAAATATGCTTGTAAAACCGGCCGAATTTAAATAATATGAACCCAGTTCAGTCCCATTTCGCTCAATGATGCCATGAATAAACGGGTCTTCATTTTTTGGTTGATCGCCGGGTTGGTTGGTCTGTGCGTATCCGGAGCGCAAGCGTCGGAGATCCACAAACCGGCGAAAACCATGCCGATTTTCGGGCAGGGCGAGAAGTCCCATCATCTGCATTGTCCCCTGAACAATCACATGCATCCCGGAGACATTTGTCCGCGCGTTTCCGAGAAAAACTGGTCGAACCCCGGACTCTTTCATATCGGGACGGATTGCGGCGGCCTCCCCTACGTCCCCGGTCCGGCGAAAAATCTTTTCCAAGGGAAACCCGACGCGGTCCTGCTTCCGGCCGCCGCCAACGTCTTGCCGCCCGCCGGGCTGGTCCAGGCGCGATCGCAGGTCCCCGTTTTCCAGCCGCCCGACACTCCCGAGCGCCCTCCTCGTTTTATTTAATCGTCCTTTAAACAAATTCTGGGTTGCCAGTTAAGGGCCAGGAACCGAAGCGCTTTATTTCGCTGGGGTTCTCCAATCCTTTACGGTTGCCCGTCCAAAATGGTTGCTCCCCGTAGGGGGGCGGCGGGAATCCCCCCAGCCCCCTTTGCAAGGGGGTAGCGGTTTCCCGCCTCCGCGCCGGACAAACGCCCGGAGGTAACAGGCCAAGCCCCAACCGCCCTTGATGACGCTGGTTCGCCATCCGGGCCAAGCCCATTGGATCCAACGTTCACGTTGGCGGGAGGCGGCGTCGGATCCAGCGTCACGCTGGCCATGGAAAGGATGGTTTAATATGAGACTGCGAATCTTGTCGCCCGTTATGGCGATTATTCTGATAGTTTGCGCGTCGGCAACCGCCGTCCAGGGCAAGGAAAAAGAAATCACCCTGAACGATTTGACCGACAAATCCATCAACCTCGAAAGCCTGGGCAGACTGGAGGGGCTCGGGAGCGGTTACGACGAAAAAGCCCGCCAGACCTTGATCACGGGCTATTTTGTCACGTCGTACAAGTACAACGACAACGGCGTGGCGCACGGCCACGGCAACGAAGACCATTTCGGCCAGGACCCCGCGAACACGAAGAACTTCGGGTTCAACGTCTTCAACGTGGGGTTCAACAAAAGGTTCTCCGACCATGTCTGGGGCGCGGCTTCCCTGGAGGTCGCGCGGCATGATGGGGCCACGGAGACGGAACTGCACACGGGGGAGGTCCATCTGATCGCCCCCATCGGCAACGGGATCGATTTCACGCTGGGCAAGTTCCAGTCCCCCGTCAGCTTCGAGCGGGAGGACGCCCCGCTCCTGTTGCAGGCCACGCATTCGCTGGCCTACCAGTTCGCCTCCCCGGCCGAGATGACGGGGTTGATGGTCACTTATCCCTTTCTGGAGAACCTGGAGGTCCGCGGCGTGGTCTTCAACGGCTGGAACCAGCAGGAGGACAACAACTCCAGCAAGAGCCTGGCGTTCCAAGTCGCTTACGCGCCCACGCGGTGGCTGGACGCCAAGCTGTCCTACCTGTGGGGCGCGGAACAAGCCGGCAATACCAGCGACCCCCGGCAAGTGGTGGACGGCGTGATCACTGTCCGGCCTTGGAAGGGCTGGCTTTTCGGGGTGGAAATGGCCTACGGCGTGGACCAGAACCAATCGGTGACGGTCCCAGGCGCCGACGCCGAATGGTTCTCCGGCCAGGCGACGGCCCATTACGACTGGAGCCGGTTTTTCGGGACGACGGTCCGCTACAGCTTTTACGACGACAACAACGCGCGCCCGGACATCCATCCCGCCCAGCCGCGGACCATGCACGAATTCACATTCGCGCCGACGTTCCACCTGTTCCCCGATTTCTTCGGGTCGCGGGGATACGGCGTGATTCCGCGGACCGACCACCGCATTTCGGGCGTCGACCTCCGGCTGGAGTACCGGCGCGACTGGATCGACGAAGATATCGACAAAGGCTTTTTCACGGACGCCGCCGGCAACAGAAAGTCGGACCGCAATACCGTCATCGCCGAAGCGGTGTTTTCATTTTAAGAGCGGCAAAGAAATAAACCGATTAACAAGACGCTCAAATCGCTCCCCTCCCTTGAGGGAGGGGGCTGGGGGAGGGTGAGATCGGCTTTTCACCCCCACCTAACCTCCCCCTCAAGGGGGAGGGAATTATGAGAGCCTCATTTCGTTAGATGTTCTAGGGAGGTTGGAAGATCATGAAACTGCCCCCATTGTCCGGGTTGCCGCTGAGCGCGAAACTTCTCGTGACGTGCTTTCTGATCACGTTGGCGTTCGGTAATGTCGCGGCGGGGATCTACACCCAGAAGTATGTGGGGATATCCGTCGAGTCCCTCGTGGAAACGTATTCCGAAAGGGATCGCGAGCATGGCGGGGCAGAGCATTCGCGCGACGGCGGGGCGCCCCATACCCAAGACGAGAGTCCCGCGAACCGGTTCGGCGAGACGCCGATCACCCTCGACCAGGTCCGGGAGATGAAGCATCGCGTGGACTTGAAGCTTCTCCTCCAGGACGCGCATGTGCACCTGTTCGGCCACGGCGTCCTGAGCATGTTCCTGGGCATCCTGGTCTTTTGGACGCGGCTTTCCGAGAAATGGAAAATCGCGCTCATCCCCCTGCCGTTTCTGGGCGGGACCCTGGATTTCGCCGGGATGTTCCTCGTCAAATTCGTCGCCGACGCGTTCGCGTACCTGATCATGGCCGCCGGGACGTTGACGGGGATCGGTTTCGTCGTGGTTTTCTTTGTCGTCAATTACGAATTGTGGTTTCTACGTCCGCAATGATTTTTATACTTGAGGAGAAAGCATTATGAAAAAAAACAGACTGGGTTTTCAAACCGTTGCCGTTGCCTTGGCGTTATTGGCGCTGTCCGGCGCCGCCTGGGCCCATGTGACCCCCAACGTGCAGTTGGCCGGGATACGCGAGACCGTCGCCAAACTGCTCCCGTCCGGGAAATTATACGTCAAGGACATCCAACTGAACGAAGAGCAGAAACGCAAGCTGGGCGCCTTGAACAACTGGAAGGGGCAGTTGGGAGACGGCGAGTTCAAGTTTTTTGTCAGCAGAGACGGCGGCGACCGCCTGCTTGGCGTCCTGGTTTTCATGAGCGAGTTCACCTACCACGGCCCGGTCGTGGTGGCGGTCGCCATGGACGCCAACGG
>JACRGP010000116.1 GCA_016217765.1 Nitrospinota bacterium
CGCGGCCGGCCAACCCATGCCGTGCAAGACCCATTACGAAGTCCTGCAAAAACTAAAATCGCTGGGGTTCCGCGCCAACCCCGAGGCGGCGCTGTGCCGGGATTTCGACGAGGTCCTGCGCATGGTGGAGAAGTGGCGGGAAAAGCGGCGCTCCCTTTCCTACGACGTGGACGGGCTGGTGGTCAAGGTCAATTCCCTGCGGTTCCAGGAGGAACTCGGTAGCACCGCCAAGCATCCCCGCTGGGCCGTCGCCTACAAATACGAGACGGAGAAGGCGCTGACGGAGGTGCTGGACATCGTATGCCAGGTCGGGCGCACCGGCTCGATAACGCCGGTCGCCGTCCTGCGGCCCGTCCAGGTGTCCGGTTCGACGGTCGGCCGGGCGACCCTGCACAACGAGGACGAGATCCGGCGCAAGGACATCCGCGTCGGCGACGCGGTGGAGATTGAAAAAGCGGGCGAGGTCATCCCCAAGGTGGTGCGCGTTGTCGAGAGCCCTGGGAAGAAACGGCGCCCGCCGTTCGCGATGCCCGAAAATTGCCCCGAATGCGGGACCCCCATCTATCGCGCCGAGGACGAGGCGGCCTGGCGTTGCGTCAACTCGTCCTGCCCCGCGCAGTTGAAGGAGCGCCTGCTCCATTTCGCGTCGCGCAACGCGATGGACATCGACCATCTCGGGACCGCGGTCGTGGACCAACTCGTGGACAAGAAAACGGTCGCCGACTTTTCCGGTCTGTATTCCCTGACCCTGGAGGGCCTGGTTTCCCTCGAGAGGCTGGCCGAAAAATCCGGACAAAACCTGCTCGACGCCATCGCCAGGAGCAAGACGGCGGGCTTTGCCCGTCTGCTGTTCGCGCTCGGCATCCGGCACGTGGGGCAAAGGGCCGCGTCGGTCCTGGCGCGGACCTTCCATTCCATGGACCGGTTGATGGACGCCGGCTTCGAGGAACTGGAAGCCGCGCGCGAGATCGGGCCGGCCATCGCCGAGAGCCTGACGGCCTATTTTTCCCGGGCGGCCAACCGCGACGAAATCCGCCGGTTGCACGAGGTGGGGGTCGTCATGGCGGAGGAGCGCAAGGGCGGGACGGGCCGTCTGCAAGGCAAGCAATTCGTCCTGACCGGGGCCCTGGAGAAATACAGCAGAGACGAGGCGAAGGAGAAAATCCAGTCCCTGGGCGGCCGGGTGACCGCCACTGTTTCCAACAAGACCGACTATGTCGTGGCGGGCGCCGACCCCGGCTCCAAGCTGGACAAGGCCAAAAAACTCGGCGTCAAAATCCTGAGCGAATCCGAATTCGAGGATATTGTGAAGGAGTAGATGCGCTTTGATTTGACAAACGGTTAGTTTATTACAAGTCCTGCTCGCCGGAAGGCGAAGGCAGGTTTAAATACTCCGCGGGAGGCAGGATGCGGACGCCCGCGAGCGTTTTGCCGAAGTACGGACCGAAGTGGGTAAAATCGCCCGTCAGGAGATGCGAGGCGCGTGCCGAAATCGCGCCGAGAAGGATGGGGACGTCTTTGTCGTGAAGCCCTTTCGCTTCCGGGGGGAGCGGATTGATGAGCGACTTGTGGACGGTCGGGACGACCGCCGTTGTCTTGAGTAATTTCTCCAGCTCGGCCTTGTGTTTGGGGACATCCAGGTTGCGGCGCGCTTCCTCCGCCGCGTAGGACGAGGTGACGAGCGTTATGTTTTTCCGCCGCCAGAGTTCGCGCAGGCGGGAATTCTCGCTGTAGGCCGCGGAGAAAAGAACGTTCGCGTCCAGAAAGACTCGGTCCACGGATCAGAGTTTGATTTTATAATGGGGGATTTTGTCCGGGTCGAGGCCCATCTTGCGGACTTCCTTCCTGGCCGCCTCGTAGCCCCGCTTGTCCGCGGCGTTTGAAAGCAACAGCTCGGCCTTGCGTTCCGGCGAGTAAACCTCGATAGGGACGGTCGCCGCCGGGCGGATCAACACCCCGTCCTTCGTTTCCTCGGCGATCACCGTGGAGCCGTTTTCCAAACCGAACCGCCGCCGTAGCGCCGCCGGGATGACTACCGTTCCGCCTTTACCGATCCTTGTTGTCCGCATGGTTTTTGAAAGCAAAGTTGATCCGATTATCCGATTTTCGGATTGTCCAATTTTATTCTAAGCGAGGTTCCTCGCGGACGCAAGGGGGAAGAAAAGGGCGTAAACTGCAAGCCATAGAGCGTGGCGCCATGACGCTAAAAACGAGTGGAGGATCAAAACATGAATAAAGCCTTGGGGACATGGCATTATGCCAAAAGCTTCTTCGAAGCCGGGCAGATCATTAAGGAATATACTGAAGATAAAACATCGCTCCTGTCCCCAGCATACTATCTATACGGCCACGCTATAGAACTTGTCCTGAAATCCTACCTTCAGACAAAAGGACAAAGCATCGATAACCTAAAAAAACTGGGACATGACCTCAAAAAGATCTTAAACGAGGCGGATCTCCTCGGCTTAAAGGATATATGCGCTCTTGGTACAGAAGAAAGTGAGGCAATAAAAACGATCAATCCCTATTACAAAGGAAAGGAGTTTGAATACCTTGTAACAGGGTTTAAATCTTTTCCTAACCTTGATTTCCTCCACACAGCAACCGATACTCTGCTTTCTAAAATCGGGAAACATTTCCGAAAAAAACTCCTTAACAAATAAATCCGGATGACCTTCTCTTGAACTCGCTTCATCCCCCCTCATCGGCTTGATGCGCCGACGCAGGGTCGAATCTCGCGCTGTAAGTTGTCCTTGAGCGCATCCCCGGCCACGTCCAGATCATAGTCCATCTGCAGGCCGAGCCAGAATTGCGGGGACATGTCGAAATACCGCCCCAACCGCAGGGCGGTGTCGGCGGTGACGGCTCTCTTGCCATGGACGATCTCGTTGATCCGGCGCGGCGGCACGTTGATGTCTTTGGCCAAGCGGTACTGGCTGATCCCCTTGGGCTTGAGAAATTCCTCCAGAAGGATTTCGCCGGGGTGCAATGGCGGCATTTTCTTTTTAGCCATGTTCCCTCCTACTAATGATAATCGACGATCTCGACGTCAAAGGCGGATTTTTCCATTGGTAATGCAACGTGTCAATAACGTCAAAAGTTAACCCGGACATTGCATGAGTAAAAAAATGGGAGCGCTCCCCCTTGTAAAGGGGGCCGGGGGGATTCGCGCCCTCACTGCGAACGGGGACTTCAAATCCCCCTATCCCCCTTTGCAAGGGGGGATAAAACAAAGCGCTAATAGCGCCGGATATGTTTTCTCTCGCCAAAAGACCGGCAAGCCTTGTTGCCAAGACTTGAAGCGCCTCCGTAACCGCCGTCACGCGTAGGTATGGAACCCCCGGCCGGTTTTTCTGCCGAGGCGGTTCTGGCGGACATGGTCTTCCAGCAGGGGGCAGGGCTTGAACCGCTCCTGCTTCGTTTCCCGGTGCAGGGTCTGGATGATGGACAACACCACGTCCAGCCCGATCAGGTCGGCCAGGGCCAGCGGTCCCATCGGCTGGCGGGCGCCGAGGACCATGGCCCGGTCGATGTCCTCCGCGCTCGCCACGCCTTGCGCCAGGGCGTGGGCCGCTTCGTTGATCATCGGCATCAGCGCCCGGTTGATGATGAAGCCGGGCGTATCGGCGGACTCCACCGTCTCGACCGCGAGGGATTGGGCGAAGCGCTTGCACGTTTCCATGGTCTCCGCCGACGTCCGTTCGGCGCGGATGAGTTCCGCCAACGTGGACAACGGGACGGGGTTCATGAAATGGAGCCCGATGACTTTCTCCGGCCGCCCGGTCGCCCCGGCCAATAACGCGATCGGGATGGAGGAGGTGTTGCTGGCGAGGATGGTCTCCGGGGAACAGATCCGGTCCAATTCCCGGAACACGCTCTTTTTTAGTTCGGGGTCCTCGTACACCGCTTCGATCGCCAAATCGCAATCGGCGACGCGGGACAGGTCCGGGGCGAGTTCGATATTCTTCAGGATTTCTTCCTTGCGGTGTTCGGCGAGGACGCCCTTCTTGACAAACTTGTCGAGGGACTCCTTGACGCGGGCCGACGCGGACAGCAATTGGTCCGGTTTGGCGTCCACCAGGACCGCGCGATAGGAATGCGTCGCGCACCGCTGGGCGATGCCCGCCCCCATCACGCCCGCGCCGATCACCCCCACCTTGGCGATTTCCATAAGTCCGCTCCGCGTCCGCTTCGCCGAAATTCAGCTACCGTCTGTCTGCCGCCGCTCACCGCTTCACTGCGTCGATGCCAGTGATCTTCTTTCCCAGGATCAGGGTGTGGATGGAGTCGGTCCC
>JACRGP010000114.1 GCA_016217765.1 Nitrospinota bacterium
GCCGGGGACGCCCCCGGTGGGCAATGCCGCCCCGCGCTTGCGCCGGGGCGGTAATGAATCCGGCGTCACGCCGGCCGCCCTCGGCGTCAGCCTGAGGCGGCGTCGGGTCCAGCGTTCACGCGGGTCACCCTCCCCCAGCCCTCTCCCTCAAGG
Organism: Nitrospinota bacterium; assembly: GCA_016217765.1. Taxonomy (GTDB): domain Bacteria; phylum Nitrospinota; class Nitrospinia; order Nitrospinales; family JACRGP01; genus JACRGP01. The sequence continues at coordinate 154 of JACRGP010000114.1, forward strand.
GAGGGGAGCGATTGGAGCGTCAAATCAATCGGTCATTTTGTTAGACGCTCTAAGAAGAGACTCGCCCCCGCAATAATCCGGGCTAAGCTAAGCTCCCGTTCACGTCATCCGCAGAGTCTTGAGGTTGGCGAAGGAGGGGGATTCGACGATGGCCTTGGCCCCGGCGTCGGTGATGAAGGTGTCGTACATCATGAGGGTTTCGATGTGGGTCAGGGTCTTGGTCCCGGCGAGGTAAAGGGCCGCGTCGAGGCGCAGGACGTTGCGCGCCAGGTTCAGGTGCTTGACTTTCCTGAGGGACTTGGATTTGGCGAGGATTTTGATCCCGGCGTCGGTGATGTTGGTGCGGTACAGGTTGAGCTTCCGCAGATTGGCGAAAGCCGGGGACTTGGCGATTTCGGCCACGGCGGCGTCGCCGATGCTGTTCTCCTGCAGGACCAGGGCTTGCAGTTTGGCGAACTTCGGCGATTTCGCGAGGGCCAGGCCGCCGGGCGCGCCGATATTGTTGAACCGCGCGTCCAATTGCGCCAGGTTCGCGGCGAACGGGGCTTCGGCCAGCGCCGTTGCGCCTTTGTCGCCGATGTTATTGTCGCCGATGTAGAGCCGTTTCAGGCTTGTAAACCTTGCGCTCTGGGCCAGAGGAATGAAGCCGCGGTGGGTGAGGTTGTTGCGGGTCAGGTCGAGGTCTTCCACGTCCTCCAGCTTTTTCTCCGACTCCAGCAGGGCCTGCAATCCGTCGTCGCCGATGAATTTTCCGTTGAGCTCCAGGGCCCCGTCGGCGGAAAAGCATTCGTCGAACAGGCGGTTGATGTAATCGATTTTTGCCTGTGTGGACATATTATTTCGAATTGGCGATATTGATCGCGCAACGGAAACCGACGTCGTTCAGGCCCCGGGAGGAGGGATTACTCCAGTCCCGGTACCCGGCGGCCATGGCCTTGACGCTGTCGGACCAGGAACCGCCGCGCCGCGTTTTCATGATGCCGCTTTTCGGCCCTCTGGGATTATACAAGGTTTCGGGGGCGAAAAAATAGGGGGCATACCAGTCGGTCACCCATTCCCACATGTTCCCCGCCATGTCGTGGACCCCGTACTTGTTCGGCGGCAAACTGCCCACCGGCGCGGCGTTCTGCCGCAGTTTCAATCCGCCGCGCGCCTGGGGTTTGGCGGGATCGAATTCCGGCCCCCAGGGGAATTCGCACCCGCTGGCGGCCCCCGCGGCCTTCTCCCATTGCGCTTCGCTGGGCAGGGACTTGCCGGTCAGATAACAGTAATCCGCCGCGTCGTACCAGGTGACTTTGGAAACGGGACATTCGTCGCAACTGGAAAACGGGCTCCGCCTCAGCTCGTGATCGGGAAAGATCGCCTCGAAGAGTTTGTTGGTCGCCTCGTATTTATCGATAAAGAACGCGTCCAGGTAGACCGTCTGCTCGGGGCTACCGTGTTCGGGGCCGAACCCGTCGCACCCCCGGGTGAACGTTCCCGCGGGGATATACGCCATGTCCTTGACGGTCTCTTTATCCAGATAAGAGAGGTCTTGAACGCGAAAACCGGCGACGACGGGCGCAATCGCGAGGACCGCGAACGAAACGAGCGTCCAAAAAGACGGACGGATGCGGGTCATAAGGATTGCGTCAGCCGGGCGATGCCGGCGTAGTCGATCATGGGACGGCGCCGGTCGCGTTTTTCAGGTTTTGTAAAATGCCGAGAGTGGCCGGCGAGCGGTTCAGGGTGTAAAAATGAATTCCCGGAGCGCCATGGGCCAGGAGATTCTCGCATTGCCGGGTGGCGTGCTCGATGCCGATTTCCCGCACGGCTTGCGCGTCGTCCTGTTTGTCTTCCAGGCGTTTGTGCAGGGATTCGGGAATGCTCGCCCCGCACATTTTCGTGAATCGCTTGATCTGGCTAAAGTTGACGATCGGCATGATGCCCGGGATGATGGGGACGCGAATGCCGATGGCCCGGGCCCGCTCGACAAAATCCAAATAATGCCGGTCGTCGAAAAACAACTGCGTGACCACGAAATCCGCTCCGGCGCCGACTTTTCTTTTCAAATTTTCGAGGTCCCTGGCCTTGTCCGGGCACTCGACATGTCCCTCCGGATAACCGGCCACCCCCAGGCAGAAATCGTAATCTTTCTTGATGAATTCCACGAGTTCGTTGGCGTAGCCAAAACCGTTTTTGGGTTTTGTAAAGCCTGCCTGGTCTTGCGGCGGATCGCCCCGGAGGGCCAGGACGTTCTGGATGCCTTTCTCGCGCAAACCGTTCAATACCGAGCGCAGATCGCCGATGTCGCTACCGACGCAGGTGAGGTGGGCCATGCTCTCGATCTTTATCTCGTTTTTGATCCTGCCGACCAGTTCGACAGTCTTGCTCCGCGTGCTTCCGCCCGCTCCATAGGTCACCGAAACGAAGGCCGGGTTCCATTTTTTCAGGTTTTCGATGGTCTCGAACAACTGCTCAAATCCATCGTTGTCTTTTGGCGGGAAAAACTCGAAGGAATAAACCGGCCGTACGCTTTGCAGGATATCCTTGATTTTCATAAAAAACTGTCCGAATTGACCGGTTATTGGAAGTTCCGGAGGCCGGATCGCGATCGTTCGACCGGCGGCTCCATTGCGCCGCGCCCGAGGCGGGCCGTCATCCGTCGTAGATTTCGAATTTTTTCAGGTAATTGACGAAAGATACCACATTGACCAGCTCGACGGGTTCGCCTTCCGCGGCGCGGATGGCTTCCTCGGAAAAATATCCGGTGGTGATGACGATGCCGCGCGAGGCCCCCTCGCCTTTCACGGTCTCCAGGAATCCGGTCACTTTATGGAGTCCCACCAAGTTGTCCATGGGCTCAAACAGGCAAAGGGCCAGGTATTTTCCGCCGACCACGGGCGTCTCGTCCCGCAAATCGACTTCCAATTCGTCATCGTCCGCCCAGATGGAATGCCGGTATTCGAGATTGAATTTTTCAAGAAAGGCGAGGCACTTGGCCTTGAATTTTTCCCGTTCGGCTAAAAAAGCGGGTATGCCGGCGGCGTTGTCGAACCGTAAGGTTTCTTGCGGGCGTGGCGGAGAGGTTTTTTTAAGCAGGGCTATCAGGATGAACCCGATAATGAAGGCAACGAATGTAATGAAAAATATGGCCACTATTTAATCATTTCGTCCCAAACTTTTTCCTTCTTGTCCTGCTTGATCCAGCGGTCGTGCGCGATCATCTGTTTAATGGCCACCCAGAACACGAAAGCCACGAAGCCGAGCATGGCGCCGATGGGGATGTTGTCAGGTTTCGTGGCAATCAACAAAAAGTTATGTAATCCAGAGTTTTCCATGGTGAATTAATATAACATAAAAGGGTCCGGTTGATTTTTCAATGACGATTTTACTCGTCGTCCTCGTCTTCCTCTTCCTCCTCGTCGCCGCCGCCAGCTTCGCCTCCGCCAGCCTTGGCCCCGAGCGAGGCGGATTCGATTTTCCCCACCGTGTTGTAGGAAATGATGAAGTCCCGGATGTCCTCGGTCTGCTTGCCGACGTCGCCGCCCTCGACTTCGTTGAGTTGACGGAACTTGGGAGGAATCTTGTAGGTCCCGTCCTCGGCCTTGTCCCAATGCGAGGGCATCTGGGCCCAGGGTATCAGTTCTCTTGTGTTTTTAAGCCATTTCGGAATCCAGTCCTGGCGCAGGCGCTGGCTGGCGATGGAGAACTCGATGCCTTTCACGCCCTCGTCGTGGCATTTTCCGCAGTCCATGTAGTCGACGATGCCGGCGCCCATTTCGATATGTTCTTTATTTTTCGCGGCGTTGACTCCGGCCTCGTAGGGCAAATCGGCGGGCGACAAGGCTTCGAAATAAGCCGTCAGATCGCGCACGTCGTGGTCGCTCAGGAAGAACGTCGGCATACGCACCTTCATCCAAGTGCGGACCGGCGTTGGGTTCTTCAGGAAGGAGAACAGCCAGGAACCTTTGATCCTTTCTCCTACGTGATAGTTGTTCAATTCCAGGGGCGGGGGATAGAAGTGGGTCCCTTTGAGATACTTCTGGATCAGACCGCCCTCTCCCTCGACATGGTGACATCCGCGGCAGTTGTATTTCGTCGCCATCCGGCGTCCCTTTTCGATGGTCTCTTCTTTCTCCGTGAGAACGCGCCGGTACTGTTCCGGGATCCTCGCGCCGTTGAACCCCTTGAGGAGCACCATCAACGATTCGATCTCGTCGGGGGCCAGATGGAAGTTCGGCATCTTGTCCAAAACCCGTTCCGTGCGGAATGACGACGGGTCATGGAGTTTGGTCTTGACCCAGGATGCCCAGGTATGGGGGATGTGCGTATCGCCAAACTCCAACTCCAGGGTCCGTTTCACGCCGAAGGATGAAAGCTCGGGAGCGATGCGCCCTTCTTTTTCCATGCCGCGGATGTCGTGGCAGGCAAAACAGCCTCTCTGCCGGACAACGGCTTCGCCGCGCGCAATGACCGCCGGGTCTTTCACCTTGCTTTCAATATCCGGAATGATCTCCGGCGAGTTGAAACTGAGCAGGTAAGCGGCGATATTGGAAGCCTGCTGGAGCGTCAGGCGCAGGTTGGGCATGATGCTCTTGTCGTTATAATGCTTGGGATTGCTCAGCCAACTGACCAGCCAATCGGGGGACGCTTTCGATCCGACGCGCGTGAGATCGGGGCCGAACGCCTCGCCTTTGCCGTCGAGTTCATGGCAGGCCAGACAACCCACGTTTTCAAAAAGCGTTTTGCCGGTTTCGGGGTCGCCGCCGTTGTATTTTTCGGGGAGGGCATAATCTTTTTCCGAAGCGGCCAGCAAAAAGGCGGCGGCGGCTACGGCGTCTTTATCGTCGAAACCGAAGTCCGGCATCCGCGTTTTGGGCAGATAATCGCGCGGCGACTTGAGCCAGCGGTAAAGCCAGCTGGCATTGACCTTGACCCCGACCCGGTACAACCGCGGACCCACTTTGCTCTCGTTTTCGTAGCCGCCAACCAGATGGCACCCGTGGCAACCCAACTTTATGAATAATTTCTTGCCCTTGGAAAGGTCCGGGGCGCCTTCCAACTCGACCACCTTGGAATGGCAGTTGCCGCACAGGGACTGCATGAATTTCCCTTCCAGAATCGGCTCGTTGACGCCCAGGGTCTGGTCCGTTTCGTGATGCGAGCCATGCGCGTCGTCCACGGGTGCGGTCGCGGTCCCCTGCCCCTTATGGCACCAGGTACAACCGGTTTTTTCCGGGGGATGCTTGTCTATGTATATTTTGCTATTGGGATGGGTCTTGAGGGGGCGCTCGAAATCCTTGTAGTATTCGTCCCGGAAAGAGATGTGACAGGTCATGCACCGGTCGACCTTGTAAACGATCTCCGAGAAGTTGTTCCGGCCGTATCCGGGGATGACGGTCTGCTGAACTTCGGGGATTTTCCAGAAAAACGGGAAAGGCTCGTAATAATCCATCTTCCTCTGCAAATCGTCCCGCGCGGCGGTCAACTGCCGCAGTTCGTTTTCCAGGGCGCTCTGCCTGGCCTTGAATTTCAGCAACCGATCGTCCGCTTCCGAGGATTTCCGGGCCAAGCCCGCTACATGGACGTCGAATTGCTTGATCTCCTCCTGGATCGTATGTACTTTCTCCAGCTCGACATCGTAATTCTTTCCTTCGTGCATGGCCTTTTTATAATAATAATAGGCCTCGTCCAGCCGACTGGTGGCGAACTTCCGTTTTTCTTCTCCTTCGCCGAGGTGGATCTTGGCGACTCTGGCGCTTTCCAGCAGATCCTGATATTCCTTGGAATGCTCCAGTTTTCCCGATTCGGCGTGCAACGAATCCCGGATTTCCTTCACTTTGACATGAACGCTCTCATCGACCTTTTTCCATTCTTCCTGGGCGCGACCGTACTCGGTCTTGAAGAACGTTGTCTGGAAGGCTTTATAACCGCGCCGGCTGAACTCGTCGTCCCAAAACGACCAAAGGGTAACGAGCAGGAGCGCTCCCGACATTAAAAAGAACAGGAAGCTGTAGGAAACTTTCTCGACGGGAACGTAATCGTCCTGGGGTTCCTGGCTTTCTTGCGGGGCGTTTTCTGGAGATTCCTTATCGTCGTCGTGGGCGGACACGGAACTATCCCTAAATAAGATTAGATATTAAACCAAGGGGTTACCCAAACGTATTTGATATTAAAACCGAGGCGGAGCACAATCTTGACCACGATACCGACCATGATGAGCAACAACTGGATCTTCAAAAACATCCTTAAAAAACCGACGTTTTTAAGGGCCTTGCGCTCCATGAAGAAATAGACCATGGCGCCGAGGACGAAATAACCGCCCACCACCAGACCGCCGAAGATCATCGCGGCATTGTAAGTGCGTATGCCGAAAGCATATGGGAGATCGACGTTGGTCAGCGCCACCACCTTATGAGGGTCCCAATACTCCCAGGGCATGAACAGGTTCCAGCCGGGGCCGCGCAGAAAAACGCCCATGATGATCAAGGCAATCCACAACACCAGAAAACCGAAGCAATAAACCCAGATGGCGACTTTTCTTTCGGCGTAGGTGTAATAGCCGTTGCCCTTCGGGTTGACGTCGAGGTAGGGGATGAGCATCAGACCCACGATGATCAAGGAGGGGGCCACCACGCCCGCGAACCAGGGGTCAAAGTAAACGAGGATGTCCTGCAAACCCAGAAAATACCAGGGAGCCTTGGACGGGTTGGGGGTTTTGGTGGGATTGGCGGCCTCTTCCAACGGCGCGTCGATGACGATCGACCAGACCGTCAAAACGATCATGCAAATGATCGCGCACATGAACTCCAGGCGCACCAGATAGGGCCAGACGTGGACCTTGTCCGCGCTGGGACCCTCAACCTTTTTTTTAACCGCTTGGGCCATAACCTTACATTCCTTTGTTATATAAAGGAAATAATTGAACGATCAGAGGGGGCCGGAAATTCCTCCGTCCTTGCGAATACGCCAGAAGTGCACGATCATCAGCGCCCCCGCCACCAGAGGAATGAAGATGCAATGCAACACGTAAAACCTCAACAGGGCAGGCGGACCGACCAAGCTCCCGCCCAAGAGAACGGAACGCGCGTCGTACCGGGGGGAGACTCCGACAAACTCCGCGAAAGGACCCTCATGCCCCAGGAACGGGGTGGCCCTGGCCATGTTCGTACCGACGGTGACCGCCCACATGGACAACTGGTCCCACGGAAGCAAGTATCCCGTAAAACTCAGCAACAGGGTAAAGGTGACCAGAAAGACGCCGATGACCCAGTTGAACTCCCTGGGGGCTTTGTAAGACCCCGTCAAAAACACGCGGAACATATGCAACCACACCGTGATGACCATGGAATGGGCGGCCCAACGGTGCATATTGCGCATGAGCATGCCGAAAGGCACGTCATACTGCAAATATTTCATATCGTAATAGGCGTATTCGCCCACGGGCCGGTAATAGAACATCAGGACCACGCCGGTGACCACCGTCACGAGGAACATCAGGAACGTGATCCCTCCCATGCACCAGGTGAACTTGATCCTCAGCGCATGGCGTTGAATCTTGACCGGGTGCAGGTGCAACCAAACGTTGCTGGCGATCTGCAAGACCCTGTTGCGCGGCGTGTCCGCGTAGCCATGACGGAAGGACGACATCCAGACCTGGGACTCGGTCACGGCCTTGGCCAATTCGCTGAATATCTTCCCGCTCTTGATCTGGTCCATCAAGTCGGTTAAATTGGGAATGCCTGGTTGTTTAGCCAAAATCCAAAACCTCCCTCAAACGAGACGCCGAACGGTTTGCGCGTCCCGACGTTTAAATAAAGTCAACCCGTAACTCCTCGGTCAAACCTTCAAAACCGCTTCGGATTTGTCCCACTCGCCTTTTTCATACAAGAATTTTTTGCTTTTATCAATAAGGATCTGTCCGTCCGGAGCAAGACTGATCTTCAAACGCTCCAAAGCCCGGGGAGCCGGTCCTTCAAAGTTGACCCCATTCATGGTGAAACCGCTTCCATGGCACGGACACTTATACTTGCCTTCGCTCTTCAACCAGTTCGGCGTGCATCCCAGGTGCGTGCATATCGCGAGGACGGCGTATATCCCGGTTGGCTCGCGGACGATCCAGACTCTTTCGTCCTTTATCCATTTTACGCTGACCTCTCCGACGGTGTAGTCGTCGGGCTTGCCGGCCTTGAACAGGGGGGAGGGTTCAAACAACACTCGCGGGAACAACAACCGGAGGAAATACAGCGAGGACAGCCCTACCGTCGCCACGAATCCCGCCCAGCCCGCCAGGGAAAAAAAGTCCCGTCTCGACCAGAGCGTATCGGTGGCTTCGTCCTTGTCTTTATCTTTGGCAGGTTTAGCTTTTGCTTCTACTGCTTGTTCGGCCATGTCCAACTCCAAAAGTTCATACCCTTTTGGAACCAAGGGCAACCCAACCCATACATTGAAAACTTAAAGGTTTAGCAAAAGAGTTCGGTTTTTAACATAATTAAAAAAACGAGTCAAGACAAGATATTTTACAGCAATCAACATTCAGGAAAACAATGTTTTCCGTAAGGCGGGAACCATGAAGCGTATGGGGGCTGGATTTGGGAGCCAATTCCACATTTTAGGAGTAGGAGGGGGTAAACCGCGTATCCAAGGGAATATATAGCCTGGCCATTTTTTCATTCCCCCTTTTCCTCTTTTCCCGGCGCTCCTCACGCATGAACGGCGCCCGCGACAAAGGTCTTCACTTTGATTCTTTTAGATCGTTCTTCGATCCGGGAGGCATCGTACTGAAACTGTAACCGCATCCATCCCTCCGGTGTGCCGCCAAACGCCTTGGCCAAGCGAATAGCCATGTCCCAAGACAGGTCCGCCCTCTCGTTGACCAGCTTACTCAACGCGGACCGCGACACCCCCAGGATACTGGCCCCTTCGGTTACGCTCAACCTATGCGGCCCAAGACAGTCCACGCGCACCGAAAATCCCGGATGCGGCGGACTTTTCATTTTTAAAACCTTCATGGCGCTCCCTTTTTTCAATGGTAGTCCTCTAAATTCACGTCCAACACATAGCCGCGCTCAAACCGAAAGGTAATCCGCCAGTTTGCCCTTACCGTTACGCTCCATACCCCCTTCCGGCTTCCTTTCAAGGGATGAAGCCTGTAGGAGTGGACATTCATATCGTCAATCGCCTCCGCTTGGTTCAAGCGCGCCAGGATAGCCCTGATCCGGTCCGCCGTCTCCGGCGGCAACTTCCGGGGATCGTCCTCCTCGAAAAATCTTTTCAGTCCCCGATGCCGGAAACTCGCTATCATGTTTAAAGTGTAGCGTGACGCGCATCGCTTATCAAGACAATACCCCCTGCCCTCCCAACTTTATACCGCACAATCAAAACCGGCTTGGTTGCGTTGCGATCGAGACAGATCCTCCGTGCGAACTGCCGGCCTATTTCCCGCCCGAAAGTTTTTCCACGCAAGACCGGGCGGCCATTTTGACGCCTTGGAACCGCGAGCCCCAACCGCAGGCCAGTGCCGCAAGGTCGTTGGCCGTCAAACCCTTTTTGACGGCGAGGGCCGCCAGGGGAATCATCTCGGAAGCGTCCGGCGCAAATAGATGGGCGCCGATGACTTTTTTCGTGGTTTTGTCGGCCACCACCTTAAACAGCCCGGCGCTCTCCCGGGCGACCAGGGAATGGTCCAGGGCGCTGTAATCGCAACGCCCTTCGACGGCCCGAAAACCGTGGTAATGGGCGTCCTCGGCGCGATAGCCTACCGTAGCCAGTTCGGGGTCCGTATAAATCATCAGAGGCACGTTGAAGGGGTTCAGCTTTCTCTCTTTACCCAGGGCGTTTTCCGCGGCTACCCGGCCCTCTTCCTCGGAACGGTTGGGGTCGGGAACGCTCCCGGTCACGCTTCCCACAGCATAGATTCCCGGCGCCGCGGTCTGCATTTTCTCGTCGACGAGTATTTCCTTCCGTTCGCCCAGGCGGATGCCCAGCCTTTCGGCGTCCAGTTCGCCGGTGTTGGCTTTCCGGCGGCCGGTCAGCATGATTTTATCGACCGGAAACTTGATGGCTCCTTCAAGGGAAACGTCTATTTTGTCATCGTCCTTGAATACGGAAACTATTTTTTTGCCGAGAAGGAGTTTGACCTTCCGCCTTTTCATCTCCGCTGACAAGGCGGTCGCGAGGTCGGCGTCCAGACCGTTCGCCAGGCTGTTTTTTTCGTCGGCGACGAAGACCCTGGATCCCAGCGCGCGGAACAGGACGGCCATCTCGCACCCCGCTTTTCCGCCGCCGACGATCAAAACGCTCGCGGGGACCTCGGACAACGAAAACAGGTCGTCGCCCGGAAAAACAAACCGTCCGTCGAACGGCAGGGACGGAAAAGGATCGACGGCGGAACCCGTGGCGATGACGACCTTGCCGGCCTTGACAAGTTCCTCGCCGTCTTGACGGCGGACCAGTATCCCGGAAGGGCCGACCAACGACCCGCGCCCGTCTTTAACGGCGATCCCCTTGCCGGCCAGGGTCTCGCGCCATCGGCACGCAATGGAATCCACCGTATCCCGGACTTGCCGGAGTAATCCGGGCAGGTTCGCGGTAGCGCTTTCCGCGTTATCGCTCCCCGCCGTCGAACTGGAGAAACCAGGACGGTCGCGCAACAGGTTGAGGGCCGTGCGTATGGGATATGGCCCGTTATGAAAGCAAGAGCCGCCGATGCCTTTTTCCTCGATCAAACAAGCGCGGGCGCCCATCTCGGAGGCGCGCAGAACGGCGGAAATCCCCGCTACGCCGCCGCCAAGGACCGCCAGGTCAAATTCTTCCATGGGTTTCGTCACAATATTCCCGGATTATTTTGCCTTAGAGCGTCTAACAAAATGAATTGATGGCCTGACCCCACAAATGCTCCCCTCCCTTGACCGGGGAACGCCCCGGAACGGGATGGCCAGGCCCGGATTGCTCCCGATGACGTCCATTCGCCATCGGAGCCAAGCCCGTTGAGTCCAGCGTCACGCTGGGGAGGGGGCTGGGGGAGGGTGACCAGCGTGAACGCTGGATCCGGCGCCGCCTCAGGCTGACGCCGAGGGCGGCCGGCGTGACGCCGGATTCATTACCGCCCCGGCGCAAGCGCGGGGCGGCATTGCCCACCGGGGGCGTCCCCGGTGTCATCGCTGTGTTGCCTCTGGGCGTTTGCCCAGCTTGTCACCCCAACCTGACCTCCCCCTACAAGGGGGAGGGAGTTATGGGAACTTCATTTTGTTAGACGCTCTTAAAGAGATACTTGATTTTATCCCCGCCTCTCTCGCCAAAGCAAACGATTTCAAACGGATCGTATGGGAGAAAAACGGGTCAAAGAACGCCCAGGGTGGCTACCAGGACAAGCAAAACCAGGCCCACGGATGCCGCTATGGCGTGTAACGTGATATTGATACCCTTCGTCCAGGGGACGGCGACCAGGAAATAAAACAGCACAATGTATTCGAAGACCGCGGTCCCCGGGAGGTCATGTCGCGCGGAAAGAAACAGCGCGTATGCCGCCAGAACCAAAAAATAAACGTAGCGGTGGGTCTTGTACCCCTTGCGCCTTTTATCGCTGGGAAGGATGCTGACGCCGATCAGAATATTGCAGACGACGATCAAAATGGTCAGGAAAATACACAGAAAGCCGGGGTCCGTAAACAGCCCTTCTAATGTATTGAACCGCATTTGCAGATGTTATTCCCTTTTTTAAAGAAGGAGGACGGAAGGATTTTGCCGCTTGAGAGAAAAACCTGGAAAAACTTGAAAGGGAATGCCGAGGTAGCGGTTATACAGGAATACTGGGAAAATCGGGGGAGTTTTATTCCGCCACCGTGACCCGGTTTCTTCCGCTTCTTTTGGAGATGTACATGGCCCGGTCGGCCCGGTCGAAGAGACTCTGCTCCGTGTCGCCTTCATGAACGGCGGTCAAGCCCAGGCTGACGGTCACTTTGATTTCAATGTCCCCATCCACGAAATAGTCTCTCTCCAGCTGAAAACGGATTTTTTCCGCCAGCTTCTTGGCGTTGTCCAAGTCGATCCTGTTCAGCAAAATAACGAATTCCTCGCCGCCGTACCGGAACAACGAGTCGGATTCCCGGATGGATTCCTTGATCGCCGAAGCCACCGAAACCAGGATTCTGTCCCCCGCCTTGTGGCCGTATTTGTCGTTGAGCTTCTTGAAGTAGTCGATGTCGGCAACCATCAACGCCGCGGGTTCCTTGTACCGGTGGAACTCGCGCATCAACTGCCCTATCTTCAGGTCGTAGGCGTTCCGGTTCAGAATATTGGTGAGCGGATCGATCAAGGCCTTGGCCTCGGATTGTTCCAGCCTCTCGCTCAGGTTGGCGGTCGTACGGCGGTACCTTTCCAACTCCTCCCGGAGGGTCAGGGACTGATTCCGGATTTTCTGCAAATCCGAAACGATCCCCACCTTGATTGACCGCCAATCGTCCAGGCTTGCCGCTTTCTCGATTTTTTCGATGTGGTTTCCGATTTTAACCCCAAATTCCCCGGAAGAAGAAACCATGCCTGTCAGGGTCTGGGTGAGGTCGATCACGATCGCTTTTATTTCCTCTTTCTCCGTCGCGCGAAAATCGTCCTCCAGTTTTTTCCTGGAGAAAAAATCCTGAATTTCCTTTCCAAGATCGGATATGGGTTTATGGCGAATCGCCTTCTTCAGAACTCGAATCAGGTCGCCCAACTTCGCGTATAGGCCGTCCTTTTCCTCAATGAACCGGGAAATTCCTTCCGCGCAGACGATCAGCAGGCGGATCACGCGGTCGGCAAACTCCGGATTTACAGCGGCGAACTCGGGTTGCGAATCGTTGAACCCACTTTCGTCTTTACCGTTTTTTTCCATGTTCCTTGTGGAGAACTTCTTAGGGAGACCCGTCAAAAGCATGCGGCCGCGAACGCAAATTAAATTGGGGAAATCGCGCTATCTTGCGTCTGGCCGAAAGAAAGAGAGATGAGCGTCCGTCGCGAAAAACTTGCGTGGACGAGGCGATAATCCGGCGTTTTTCGCTTTTTTTCAAGGGAAAAATAAATCTCGCTTTTTGTAATACTCGTTCAAAGGGGAACCCCTGGGGGGATGGAATCGAAAAACGGCGTCAAACCACGAGCCCCTTGCTCACCAGCTCCTGGTGGGCGATTTCCACCTTGGAGACCGATTGTTGCTTTTCCCCCCATTCCATGAGGTCCCGCAACCCGTCGCGCAGGGACATTTGGGGGACAAATCCGAGTTTTTCGATTTTCGCTATGTCGGCGTAACAGTCGCGGATGTCCCCGCTCCTGAACTTGCGGATCACGTTGGGCCGAAGTTCCTTCCCGTTCAATGAGGTCAGGGTATCCGCCAGTTCCAGAATGGACGTGGGTTTTCCCGTGCCGATATTGAAGACCCCGTAGTCCGCGGACGGGGTTTCCAGCAACAAGAGCTTGCCCCGGACTAGGTCCCGGACGTGGATGAAATCGCGCTTCTGGAGCCCGTCCTCGTAAATGAGCGGGGGCTTGCCGTTTTTGATGGCGGAACAGAAAATCGCCGCCGCGCCGGTATACGGGTTGTTCAGGCTTTGCCGCGGCCCGTAGCAATTGAAGTACCGGCAGGCCACGGTGGGGATTTTATAGGCCTTGCCGATCATCAGCGAATAAATTTCCTGGTCCTTCTTGCTTTGCGCGTAAACCGAGGCGCACTCCAGGGGCTTTTCCTCGTCGGTGGGGACGGGGTCTGCGGACGCATGGCAGACGGGACAGAACATTTCCCACCGGCCCTCCCTCAACTGCGCGTCCGGTCTCGGATGCGGGGAGAAGTCTCCATGCTGGGAACAACGATATTTCCCCTCCCCATACAAGCTCATGGAACTGGCGACCAGGACCTTTTCGACTCCGTGCTTCTCGTTCACGAGGATGTCCCAAAGGACCGCCGTCCCGTACACATTGGCGGAGACGTATTGCTCGATGGAATACATGGATTGGCCCACGCCCACCTCCGCCGCGTCGTGGATGACGATGTCCGCTCCCTGGACGGCTTTTTTGAGGCTTTCGCGGTCGCGGACGTCGCCTTTGATGAACTCCGCGCCGGGATGCAGATGTTCCGGTTTTTGGGCGTTCTCGCCGTGCACCTGGGGGTTGAGGTTGTCGTACACTCTGACCCGGTATCCGCGTTCGATCAGGGCATCGACGGTATGGGACCCGATGAAGCCGGCCCCGCCGGTCACTAAAACCCGTTTATTGGTTCGCATGGGGTGAACAGGCTCGAATTATGAAGGGTTGATGGATTTGGCCAATAGGCCCTGCCGCGGGAATCCTTCCGCATGATTTATTAGCGAAATAATCCGGCCATTTCTTTAGGAGAAAAGGGTCGAAAACAGGACGACTGGCGACACTATAAACGGTTTCCGGTCATTGAAGTCCGGGAAAAATCCGCTTTTCGCATGGAAGGAATGAAACCGGCCAGCCGAACGCTGGGGCCGACGCCGCCTCCGGCCAACGCCGAGGCGGGAGTGGTGCCGACGGGGAGACTCGAACTCCCACGGATTGCTCCATACGCCCCTCAAACGTACGTGTCTACCAATTCCACCACGTCGGCGCCTGCCGGTGTCCTGAAAAAAGAGGGTCGCTTCTTATTTAGTAGTAGCGGGCATCGCCCCGGACGGCGCTCCGGGTTTCGGAGCGGACTCTTCCGCCGTCTCCTTGACGATGGAACGGGTGTCCTTCTTGGAAGCGAGGGTGGTCAACGCCAGGGAGGTGATCATGAAAACGATCGCGGCGGCGGTGGTGAGCTTGGTCAGAAAATTCCCGGCGCCCGCGCTTCCGAACATGGTCTGGCTGGCCCCGCCGCCAAAGGCGGAGCCCATGGAGGCCCCTTTCCCGGTCTGCAACAAAACCACCAGGATCAAAAACAAAGCTACGAAGACATGTAATACGATTATGAGGGTGTGCATCGATATTATTTCGTTGAGGTTCTAGCAGGTTGCCGAAAAACTATTTTTTAGTCTTTTGCCGTCATTCCCGTGAAAACGGGAATCCAGTATTTTCAAAGGCTTTCTGGATGCCCGCTGTCGCGGGCATGACGTTTTTTGGGCGCAAAAAGGGCTTTTTCAGCAACTTGCTAATTAATGGAGTTGATAATAGCATAAAACGATTCGGCAACCAAACTCGCTCCGCCGACCAGGGCCCCGTCGATATCGGGTTGGGACAACAGGGCGCCGCTGTTTTCCGGGGTCACGCTACCGCCGTATTGGATGCGCAACGCCTCCGCGGCTTCCCGGCCCAAAAGTTCCCCGGCGCGCTCGCGGATAAAACGATGGACTTCCTGAGCCTGTTCGGGCGTCGCGTTCTTTCCGGTCCCGATGGCCCATACAGGCTCGTAAGCGACGACCAACCCCCCGGCGTCCCCCGCCCCGAGACCCTCCAAACCCTTCGCCAACTGTCTCCGGACGACGTTGTGCGTTTCGCCCTGCTCCCTTTCCCGCAAGGTCTCGCCCACGCAAAGGATGACGTTCAACCCGGCGCCCAGGGCGGCCTTGACTTTTTTGTTCGCCAGGGCGTCGTCTTCCTGGAAGTATTTCCGGCGCTCGGAATGGCCCAGGATCGCGTAACCGCACCCGGCGTCCTTCAACATGGCCGCCGAAACCTCGCCGGTGTAGGCCCCCTTCGGCTCATGCCACAGGTTTTGCCCGGCCAGCCCGACCGCCGAGCCTTCCAGTATTTCTTTTACGGCGCCCAAGGCGGTGAACGGCGGGGCGACGACGACCTCGGCCTTGCACGACGGGCCCAAAAGCCCTTTCAGCCGCGCCGCGAACTCCGCGGCTTCCGGGATCGTCTTGTTCATCTTCCAGTTGGCCGCAACGATCGGTCGCCTCATGGCCTCAATATAATTTCAAATCCCCTTTTTCACAATGAATTTTATCAGGTCCTTGACGCGCGTCGAATATCCCCACTCGTTATCGTACCACGCGAGGACTTTCACCATCCTGCCCTCGATCACCTTCGTGGAGGGGCCGTCGACGATGGAGGACGCCTCCGTGCCGTTGAAATCCACGGATACCAGGGGCTCTTCCTCGAACTCCAGGATGCCCTTCAACTCGTTTCGCGCGGCGTCCTTGAGGAACTTGTTCACCTCCTCGGCGGTGGTCTCTTTTTCCGTCTCCGCGACCAGGTCGACGAGCGACACGTTGGGCGTGGGGACCCGTATGGCCATGCCGTCCAGTTTCCCCTTCAACGCCGGCAGGACCAGGGACACCGCCTTGGCCGCGCCCGTGGTCGTGGGGATCATGGACAGGGAAGCGGCCCGCGCCCGCCTGAGGTCCTTGTGCGGCAGGTCCAGGATCTGCTGGTCGTTGGTGTAGGAATGGATGGTGGTCATCAAACCGTGTTTTATGCCTATTTTGTCATTGATGACCTTGGCGACGGGGGCCAGGCAATTGGTGGTGCAGGACGCGTTGGAAACGATGTCGTGCTTGCCGGGGTCGTACATGCCCTCGTTGACCCCGAGCACCAGGGTCACGTCCGGGTCCGTCGCGGGAGCGGAGATGATCACCTTCCGCGCCCCCGCCTTGAGATGTTTTTGCGCCCCGTCGCGCTTGGTGAAAATGCCCGTCGATTCCACCACGACCGTCACGCCCAGGTCTTTCCAGGGCAGGGCTTCCGGATCGCGCATGGCGAAGATCTTGATCCGCCGGCCGTCGACGATCAACTCGTTGTCCGTGTGTTCGACCTTGGCGGGGTTCACGCCCTGGATGGAATCGTACTTGAACAGGTGAGCAAGGGTCTTGGCGTCGGTCAGGTCGTTGATGGCGACCACGTCGATGTCCGCGCACTCCTTGTCCTGGAGAATAGACTTTAAAATGTTTCTTCCAATCCTACCGAATCCGTTGATAGCCAGTTTTGTAGACATTGGGATCTCCTATGTCCAATGAAATTCAATTGAATCGCGTCGCGATTAAGATTGCCGGACAAGCGGCATTATGGACGGCAAACGCCGGACAACCCGCGTTCTTTCAACTCGATGGACGGGCGCGCGCCCTGTTGAAGGGAATGCACGCCAAAACGCGCCCGGCAAAAAGAACAAAGGGACAGAAAAGGCACGGCTTTCCTGTCCCTTCGTTTTTTCCCGATTATGCAGAATTTACAAATTCAAGTCAATAAAAACCTCAGCGCCGGTTTCAGGAGGCCGCTTTCTTTTGCCCGCGCGGCTGGCGGTCGCCCTTCTTGGCGTCCCTGACCAGGGGGATCGGCCCCGAATCCCTCGCCGGAGCCCGCGCCGGGTCGTCCGGTTCGGACTCGGCCAGGACCGACAGGAGAACGCGGTCCGCTTCCTGTCCTATTTCGATCTGCGCTTCCGCCCCGTTGAGGAGCCGGTCGAACTCCCGGATCAAAACCGTTTCCTGTTTCACGGAGCCGTCGAGTTCTTCTTGTAGCGTTTTGACTTCCCGCAGGAGTTGGGTCCTTTGATTTTCCAGATAAAGTTTCGTTTCCAGGGACTCCTCGTTCTTGATGGCGATTTCCATGCGGGCCCGCTCCATTTCCTTGCGGACCCCTTCAATAACGGCCAACTCCTCTTCCAGCTTCCGGAAGATCCCGTCCAAACCGTCAAGAAATTGTTTCCTTTTCCGGACGAGGTCCTCACGCAAGGACATCCCGCCTTGCCGGTTCGCCTCCCCGGCGCCCTCGTCCCTCTCGAACCGCGGGGTAGCCATCAGCTTCTCGAACTGCTCCTTGATCAATTCCTCGCGCTCGGCGAGGTTGTCCAGGGCAACGGCGATTTTGTCGTTGTTCCGCCGATAGATCTCGATGTTCCTGACGACGGTTTCGAGCTTTTGGGCGGCGTTCCGGATCCGGCCGAAAAGGTCCTCCAGTTTATACTTGATGGATTCCCGCTGACGGTCTTTCTGGTCCAACGCCTTGCTGAAGGCGTTCACGACGCGGGTAAACTCGCGCAGGACGCTTCCGCCCTTGTCTTGTAACGCGCGATTCACGCTTTGCGTATCGGGTTCGTCCTGGTTCATGTCCCCTCCAATCCCATCTATCGTCAAAGATTTGGCAATGGTCCGGTTACTTTCCATTATAACGCAAATTCCATGCCAATATCTTACCGGCGGGAAAAAACCCGCGGCGGGAACCTTAGTCCGGATATCGCGCGAGCGAATGACGTATGGAAGCGCTCCGGTTTTGGGAACGGGGCTTGCCGATCTGTTGGAGATGGAAAATACCCGGCGCAAAAAGCGCTTTTGTTTTATCCCCCCTTGCAAAATCCCCCCTCGCCCCCCTTTGGCAAAGGGGGGAGGGGGGGATTTGAAATCCCCGTTCGCCAGCGTGTGCGCTGGCCGGGTAAGGCGCCCGGAGGCGACGCGGCGATGACGCTCCGTGCCGGCGTGACGCCGAACTCATTACCGCCCCGGCGCAAGCGCGGGGCGGCGTTGCTCCCGGGGGCGTCCCCGGCGGCATTGGCCCCAGGCCCAGCCTGGCCCCTACGGCGAGTAGCCAGCGTGACGCTGGACCCAACATGCAAAACCCCGACAGCGTTCGACGATCCCTGATCGCAATCAACGGTTTGGCATGTCGCCCCTACGGCGAGTAGCCAGCGTGACGCTGGACCC
>JACRGP010000015.1 GCA_016217765.1 Nitrospinota bacterium
CCGGGGAACGCCCCGGAGCGGGATGGCCAAGCCCGGATTGCCCCCGATGACTCCCATTCGCCATCGGAGCCGAGCCTGTTGAGTCCAGCGTCACGCTGGGGAGGGGGCTGGGGGAGGGTGGCCAGCGTGAACGCTGGACCCGACGCCGCCTCAGGCTGACGCCGAGGGCGGCCGGCGTGACGCCGGATTCATTACCGCCCCGGCGCCAGCGCGGGGCGGCATTGCCCACCGGGGGCGTCCCCGGCGTCATCGCCGCGTTGCCTCCGGGCGCTTGCCCGGCTTTTCACCCCCACCTGACCTCCCCCTTCAAGGGGGAGGAAGTTATGGAATACTTCATTTTGTCAGACGCTCTTAGGGGGATTTGAAAAGCCGTCCGTTTAACAGGGCGATGAAAAACTATTGCAAGGTCTTTTGTTGTCATTCCCGCGTAGGCGGGAATCCAGTATTTTCAAAGGTCCTCTGGATGCCCGCTTGCGCGGGCATGACGTTTTTGCGGCTAAAAGCGACTTTTTCAGTCTCCGTTAGATGTCCCTGCGGTAGCGCCCCGCGGAGCGGGAAGCGCCGTCCGCATTCAATCGACACGCCGATCCCGATATGCTAAATTATTTGCCGGCAACATGCAATATTCATTGCTCCCGCGCCACGAGACCTTGCCTTGGACCATTTTCACATACTACATTCCGAAGCCGCCACCGGGTGGGGCGGACAGGAAATCCGCGTCTTCCAGGAATCGCGGTTGTTGCTCGACCGGGGACACCGGGTTTCCCTGGTCTGCCGTCCTAAAAGTTCCCTGGCCGACCGGTGCCGGAATTTTTCCCATCCCAAGTTTGGATTTTACCCGGTCGAGATGACCGGCCCCTTGGACCTGTCCGCGTTTTGGACTTTGTACAAACTCATCCGGGAGATCCGGCCCGACATCCTGCACACGCACAGTTCCGTCGATAGCTGGCTGGTTTCCTTTTGCGGCAGACTGCTGGGCATCCCCATCGCGCGGAGCCGGCACGTGTCCATCCCGGTGAAAAACTATTTCCCCAAGAACTGGATCTATTCCTCCTTTCCGGCGCGCATCGTCACGAGCGGCGAGGCGATCTCCAGCCAGATGACCCGCTTGAACGGCGTGACGCCGGACAAGGTTGTCTCCGTGTCCGCGGGCGTGGACATGTCGCGGTTCGACTGCAACCTTCCGGGAGACGAGGTCCGCCGCGAACTGAATGTCGCCGTAGGCCAGCCCCTGGTCGGGAAAGTCGGCGTCATCCGCGGGTGGAAAGGCCACGATTATTTCCTCGACGCCATCCCCCTCGTTTTGCGGGCGGTTCCCAACGCGCGTTTCGTCATCGTCGGCGACGGTCCCGGCTTCGACGAGGTCCGCCGCAAGGCGCGGGACAAGGGATTGGACCGGACGGTGGACATGCTCGGCCACCGCGAGGACGTCCCCGAGATCATGGCCGCGCTGGACGTCCTGGTCCTGGCCTCCACGGCGGGCGAAGGGACTCCGCAGGTCATCCCGCAGGCATTCGCCATGAAAACGCCCGCGGTTGCCACCCGCGTCGGCTCCGTCCCGGCCTTGCTGGACGACGGCAGGCGCGGCGTCCTCGTCGAGCCAAAAGACGCGCGGAGCCTCGCGGACGGAATTCTGGAGTTGTTGCAAGACCCGGAGAAGGCGGAAACCCTTGCCGGGAGAGCCTACGATTATTGCCGGAAGGAATTGACCATCGACAAGATGATGGACCGGACCATCGCGGTGTACCAGGACGTCCTGAACGCGGCGGCGAAATGAAGATCGTTTTTCTACTGCCGCATGTCCGGATTTCGGGCGGGGTCAAGGCGCTTCTGGAATACGCCAACCGCTTGCAGGGCATGGGACACGCGGTCCGCCTGATCGTCCCCGGCAGGAAACCGAAGTGGTACCGCCCCGATCTTTGGCTCAAGACCTGGGCGGGAGGAACGTCCGTCCTGCCGCCGGAGTCCGTCGATTGGTTTCGCAACCGCGTCCCCGTGGAAACGGCCCCGGATTTTCATCCGAAATTTCTGCCGGACGCGGATGTCCTGGTCGCGTCGTCCTGGCAGACGGCGGAGGCGGCGGCCAGCCTGCCCGATTCCAAGGGCCGGAAATTCTATTTCGTCCAGCACCACGAAAGTCTCTGGACGCGCGACGCGGAGAAGGCGCGCAGGACCTATACCCTGCCCTTCGCGAAGATCGTGATTTCCACCTGGCTCAAGGAGGTCCTGGCGCAAACCTACGGCCAGGAATCGCAGACGCTCGTGACCCCCGTCGACCGGGAACTGTTCGACGTCGGCGAGAAAACCTGGAACCATCCGCGGCGAATCTGTCTTCTGCACCACGACTACGATTGGAAAGGGTTCGCGGACGGGATCGCCGCGGTCCGGCGCGTCCGCGAACGGGGACTGAAGGCGACGGCGGTGGTCTTTGGCGAAAAAGCGGTCGACGCGGAGCCCATCCGCCGGGCGGCGGGGTTTGACGTGGAATATCATTACCGGCCTACGGGGGAGCGCTTGAAATCCATTTACGCCGGTTGCGACATCTACCTGTGTGCCAGCTGGCACGAGGGACTGGGGATGCCCGCCATGGAGGCCATGGCGTGCCGGTGCGCGCTGGCGACGACGGACACCGGCGGATGCAGAGATTACGCCATCGACGGCCGGACCGCCCTCGTCTCCCAACCCAGGGACGCCGAGGGGCTCGCCAAAAACCTGTCCGTTCTTGTCACGGACGAACGGCTCCTGCGCGAGTTGTCCGAAAACGGATACCGCAAGATTCAGGAGTTCCGTTGGGAAGATAATTGCCGCGAACTGGTCCGGCTGTTTGAACGGTCATTGTGAAGATTGCCATTGTCAGACAAAAGTACGCGATTTACGGCGGGGCGGAAAACTTTTCCTCGGAATACGCCGTCCAACTGGCCCGGGAAGGGCACGAAGTCCATATCTTCGCCAACCAGTGGGTCCCTCTCGATTTGCCCAACATCCATTTCCATAAAGTCCCGGCCCTCGGGCTCAACTCCTTTTTCCGGCAGTTGACGTTCGCCTGGGCGGCCTCCCGCCTCGTCAGGCGCGAGCGGTTCGACATCGTCCAGAGCCACGAGCGGATCTGGAGCCAGGACATTTACCGGGCGGGCGACGGTTGCCACAAGGAGTGGCTGGAGCGGCGGAGCCGCGGCCTGCCGCCCTGGAAGCGCTGGACGGTCGCTCTCAGCCCGTTCCACTGGCTGGTCCTTAAAATCGAGCGCGCCATTTTTACCGGGGGCGGGTGCAAGACGATCGTCGCCATCTCGGACATGGTGAAGCGCGACATCCAGAAACATTACCGGGTCCCGGACGGGGACATCGCGGTCGTGTACAACGGCGTGTCGCTGGAAAAGTTCAACCCGGCGAACCGGGCGTTATATGGGGAGGCGGTCAGGGAAAAGTTCAACGTCCCTAAAGACGCGTTACTTCTGCTGTTCGTCGGGTCGGGGTTCGAGCGCAAGGGGCTTGAGTATCTGGTCCGCGCCCTGGAATACCTGAAGGGGGGAGAATGGCGGCTGTTGGCGGTCGGCAAGGGCGACTGGGCGCGTTACCTCCGGTGGGTCCCGGAGAAGGTCCGCGACAGGATCGTCTGCCTGGCCCCGGTCCGCGATATCGAGAAATATTACGCCGCCGGGGACGTCTTTGTCCTGCCTTCGATTTACGAGCCTTTCGGCAACGCCTACCTCGAGGCGATGGCGTCGGGCCTGCCTGTCGTCGCCAGCCGTTGTTCCGGGGCGGCGGACATCGTCCGCCACAAACGCGACGGCCTGATCGTGGAAAACCCCGCCGACCCCCGGGAGATCGCCGAAAATATCAATTACCTGTTCGACCCGGCCATACGCGGGGAAATGGGACGCCAGGCCCGCCAGCTCGCGGAGAATTTCACTCCGGAAAAAACCGTCGCAACGATGGTTCGGATTTATAAAGAAATCGCGAGCCTGTCTTGAGCGGACGCCGCCGGAACTTTTCGCGCCGGTTACCGGCGCGGACAAACCGCTGACGCGCCCCTCTCCCGCCGGGCCGAAGAGGGGGGGAGAATGCGCGAATCCAAACCGCGCCAGCGCTCATCTCATTGCTAAGAGCGTCTAACAAAATGAAGTATTCCATAACTTCCTCCCCCTTGAAGGGGGAGGTCAGGCGGGGGTGAAAAGCCGGGCAAGCGCCCGGAGGCGAATCCCCCCGGCCCCCTTTGCAAGGGGGAGAAGTTTTCGCCTTCGCGCAAGCGGGAGGCGGCGTTGGGTCCAGCGTTCACGCTGGTCACCCCCCCCCAGCCCCCTCCCCAGCGTGACGCTGGACTCAACAGGCTCGGCTCCGATGGCGAATGAGAGTCATCGGGGGCAAGCCGGGCTTGGCTATCCCGTTCCGGGGCGTTCCCCGGTCAAGGGAGGGGAGATATTTGTGTGTCCAGACAATCGGTCCATTTTGTTAGCGCTCTAAGGGCCATGGATTATCGAAAAACGACCGAATCGTTACGGAACCTTCATTTTATATTATGCCAAAAACATGACAAGGAAAATCGACGGCGTCAAACCGGTCCGTAAACCAGGCGTTCCGCTTCCTCGTCGAACGCGCCGGCTTCCCCGTCGAAAACCTTCCTGCCTTTTTTCAGGGCGATGATTCTGCGGGCATACTGCCGGGCCAGTCCGGGTTGATGCAGGTTGCACAGAACGGTCGCGCCGTCCCGGGCGTTGATCTCCGCGAGTATGTCGAGAATCGCCCTGGCGGAGGCCGGGTCCAGGCTCGACACGGGCTCGTCCGCCAGGATCAAGACCGGCTCCTGCATCAGGGCGCGGGCGATCCCCACGCGCTGTTGCTGGCCCCCGCTCAGCGTTTCGACCCGTTGGTAACTCTTGTCGAGGAGGCCGAGGCGCTCCAGATTGTCCAGGGCCCGGCCCACGTACGCCGTGGAGAAATAGTTGACGAACCCGGCCAGCGCGGGCGTGTAGCCCAATCTCCCGGTCAAGACGTTGGTGAGGACCGACACGCGCTTGACAAGGTTGTAATCCTGGAAAACCATCCCGATTTTCCGCCGCATGGCCCGGAGCCGTCCGGGCGCGGCGCCCGTGACTTCCTGGCCGTCGAAAAAGACCCTGCCCGAGGTGGGTTCCACCAACCGGTTGACGCACCGCAGGAGGGTCGATTTGCCCGACCCGCTCGCGCCCAGCGCCGCGACGAACTCCCCCCGTTGCAACTCGAAGGAAACCCCGTCCAAGGCCCGGGTCCCGTCCTCGAACGTTTTACGCAACTCTTCGACGCGAAGCATAATCTCGGGTCAATAGTGTCCGGTGATAACTTGTAAGGTTCGTGTCCCCTCAATCCCCTTCCCCCTGGCAGGGGGAAGGCGGGGATGGGGGTTGAAGCTCTGAAATCGGCGCTTGCCTAATAGCGGCGCTTACTTCGTCGATACTATTGGGCATCTCTAAAAATTGCCTTTTTCTTGAGTCCAGCCGACGCCGAAAAAGTGTAGTGGCCCAATTTATTGGGCTTTTGGGGCGCCTGATGAATCAGGCAACTACAATTTTTAGAGATGCCCATAAATTATCCAGCGCTAAAAGCCGCCTTCATTTTACCCCCCCTTGCAAAGGGGGTTAGGGGGATTTGAAGCTTTTGCTCGCGGTCACGGCATGAATCCCCCCGGCCCCCTTTACAAGGGGGAGCAATTCCATTCTCTCGTTCATACAATACCGGATTAATCCGCGCGAGTCTTGTCGGCGTCATCGCCACCCCCATCCCACCCTTCTCCCTGGAAGGGGGAAGGGATTTAAAGAACTGTTCCCCCGGAGACGCTACCGATCTCCGATTATGGCGAGGATTTTTCCGTGTCCAGACGGAGCAGACGGCCCGCCTGCCGGACGGGATCGAAAAAAGCGTCCAGGTCCACAAGCCCCGAAATCCCGTAAACCTGCTTCAGGACCTTGCTTCCCTCCGGCGTTTTGGAAAGGCGTTTCAACCCTTCCTTGACACGCTCCATGATGCCGGGGCCCAACCCCTTGCGCGCCGTCACGGTGTCGTTGGGGATGTTTTTCGTGAAGGCGATCACGCGGACTTTGTCGTACACGTCGGGGAAACTTTTGGCCACGGCGGCGCGGGCGTCGTCGTAGGTCGCCCCGCCGTCCACCTCCCCTTTCATCACGGAAAGGACGACGGCGTTGTGCGATCCGGCGAATACCGCCTTGGAAAAATAATTGTCCGGATCATGGCCCTGCGCGGCCAGAAGGGCCTTGGGGTAGATGTGTCCCGAGGTCGAGGCGGGGTCCACGAACGCGAAGGTTTTCCCTTTCAAGTCCTCCAGGCCCTTGATGCCGCTCTTCGCGCCAACCAGGATCTGCCCGCGGTAGAAAGGACTGCCGAAACGGTCCACGATCAGGAGAAGCTGGACGTCGTATTTGTCCTTGGCCAGGACGTAACTGAAGGTCGCCAGCCATCCGATGTCCACCTTGCCGGCGCCCATCGCCTCCACGACGGCGGCATAACTGGCGGCGACGGAGGTGACAAAATGCAGGCCGGTCTGTTTTTTGAGCAGGCGGGCGATCTCCTGCCCGCCCTCCAAAATCACTTGCGCCTCGCCGGAGGGAACGAACATCATCCGCAACGGATGGGCCTCGCTTCCCAGGCCGCCTCCGGACGTTTGCCCGGCCAGCGTGACGCTGGACCCAATGAGCTCGGCTTTGAAGGCGAACAAACATCGTAAACGGCAATTCGCGTCTGGCCCGTCGCCCCCGGGCGCTTGCCCGGCCAGCGTGACGCTGGACCCAATGAGCTCGGCTTTGAAGGCGAACAAACATCGTAAACGGCAATTCGCGTCTGGCCCGTCGCCCCCGGGCGCTTGCCCGGCCAGCGCGTTGGAAACCGCCAGAACGAAAACGAGTAAAGCCGCCGTCAACCAAGCCGATTTCAAACCGCGTCGCCTCCGTGTCAAACCGCCTCCGGACAAGTTCGATTCATTCGGGGACAGTATAGCGCCGGACGATTCCCGTAAACCAGAGGATATGAAAAGTGGCGTAAAAAGACAAAAAAAAGGCAGGCCGCCCGAAGGCGGCCTGCCATGAAACGGATCGAGAAAAAACTATTTCACGAAGGTGGAGCGGATGTATTTGACCACGTCCCAAATGTCATTGTCCTTCAGGGTCTTCTCGTGCGCAACCATGCCGGTGTTGGCGGAGCCGTTCTTGATGATGAAGAACATCTGGCCGACGGAAACGTCCTTCATGGTGTCGGCGCAGGTGAAGTTCCTGGGATTGGGTTTCAAAGCCGCGCCCAGCTTGCCCATTCCGTCGCCGTTGTCGCCATGACATTGTTTACAGGCCAGGGGTTTGGCGTCCTTCTCGTAAAGGGCCTTGCCATGGTCGGCGTTGGCCTTGCCCGTTTCATCCATGCCGGCGACGTTCGCCGGAGCGGGTTTGGTTTTTCTTTCCTGGGGACAGGTCCCAGCCGCGAACGCGGAGCTGGCAACAAACAAAGACGTCAACAAAGCGATAAATACAACCGATTTTTTCATGTACCTCTCCTTTTCTCTTTTTTTAAAATTTGTGGATGACCCACTTGTTGCCTGACCAAAAAATCCCGCACCGATAAACCTTGAAACCCCGAAATCGCTTCCGGGGCTCCCCCCTGGTTAACGGCAAACCCCATACCGGGCATCCGTGCCTATTGTATCACGCCCATAACATCAAAAACGGGGAAAAATTTGTTTCGCATTATAGTAAAATCAGATCATCTGTCAATAAAAAATTCACCATAAATTAAAAGGAGTCCCGGGGGGATTTATCGATTCCCTTTCCGGCGAAAAGACCCTTTTTCCGACAAAAAAGAACGTCTTTAAAAATCAACGAACAATCCCTTTTTACCAAAAATCCCGCGTGCGCGAGGCCGGTTTTTCTTGAATCCCGGCTTTAAAAGCTTGTATCCTGCAACGGGAAAAATCCGACCCACATTTCGTTATGCCCCTTGGAAGTCCCGCATGGACCTCGCCCTGTCCTTTCTACTGTTCCTGTGTTTCTTCCTGTTGGGGGAGGCGATTTGCGGCGTCTGGAAAATCGATTTTCCGGAGCCGGGGGAGGCTTTCGTTTTCAGCTCGGCGCTGGGAATCGCCGCGGTATCGTGCGCGACCGAGTTGATGGCCTTTCTCGGCTGGGTCTGCCCGGCGTCAGCGTGGACCGTCCTGGGACTCATCCTGGCCGCGCGGGCCGGAAAACTGCGCGAAATGGCGCGCGGGGCGCCTTATCGTTTTCGCGCGGTCCTCGCCACGCTCGCGAAACCGGCTTTGTCCAGGTTCGAACTGTTCAACCTGTGCGTCCTGGGCGTCCTGATTTTCATGGCCCTGACGCTGGCCCAGACGCCCCCCGCCAAAACCGACGCCCTCGCCTATCACCTCGCCGTGCCAAAAGCGTACCTGGAACATCGCGGCATCGTCAACCTGCCCAACAACATTTATTCGTTCTTTCCGCTCCAATTCGAGATGGTCTATCTCTTCTGCCTGGCGCTGGGCGGCGAAAACCTCGCCAAACTGGCCGGGCTGGGAACGGTTTTCATCTTCCTGTCCGCCCTGTGCCTCTACTACAAGCGCCATTTGTCGCGGCGCAACGTTGTCTTCGTCGCCGTTTTGTTCTTTTTGACCCCGACTTTCCTCGAGCTGTCCGCCGAAGCCTATGTCGACCTGCCCGCCGCGACTTTCGCGTTCCTGGCCTATTATTCCTGGGAACGCTGGAGGACGGCCGGCAGGGACGGGTGGTTTTTCCTCATGACGGTTTTTACCGGGTTCGCCGTCGCCGCGAAAATGCTTTCCGTCATCCTGGTTCCCGCCGGACTTCTGGGAATCGCCTGGATAGGCCGGGAAAGAAAAAAAAACCTCTGGACCCTCGGCTCCGCGGCGGTATTCCTGGCGGGGGTTGCGCTGTTCCTCCTCCCCTGGTGGGCAAGAAACTATCATTATTCCGGCAATCCGTTCGTCCCCTTGTTCGCCGAGGCCCTGCCTCTGAACGGCCGGATCAATTGGGACGCCGGACGTTCCTCCCAGTTTTTCCAATACGTCCACTCGTTTGGCATGGGGCGCGGCGTTAAAGAGTTCCTGTGGTTGCCGGTCAACCTGACGTTCCTGGCGGAAAAGGACAGCCTGCGCTTCGACGGAAACATCGGTCTCCTGTATTTTCTCCTGCTCCCCGCCGTCTTTTTCATAGGGCCGCGAAAACCCGCGGCGCGGCCTATTGCCGTTCGGGCGGTTTCGTTGTTCTTCGTCTTCTTGATCTTCTGGTTCTTCCATTCGCAATACATCCGGTTTCTCGGGCCCGCGTTCGCCTTCCTGACCTTGGTCCTGGCGTACGGACTGGACAACGCGGCCGCGCCTCCGCCTCCGGCCCCATTGGGCCGGGCGTCGCGCTGGCCAAGAAGCGGCGTCGTATTGAAAAAGGCCCTGCCGCTTTTGGCGGTCGCGGGCATTGCGTACAACCTCTACCTTGACGCAACCTATTGGTTGCGCGTCAAGCCACTGCCGTACCTGATGGGGATGGAAAACCGTGAGGAATACCTGCTCCGGGAATTGCCCGTTTACTCCCTGTACCGGGCGTTCAACCGGTCCTTGAGCGAAGACGACCGGGCGCTCTTCGTGTACATGCGCAACTTCGGTTACCTGTGCGAAAAGAAGTTCATCAGCGACAGCGTTTTCGAGGCGCGCACGTTGCAGTCGGTCCTCGAACCCGGCGTTTCGCCGGACGGGATCGCCGGCCGGTTGCGGGCGCTGGGGGTCACGCACCTCATGTTCGACAACCGCTTTGTCTTCGGAAAGGACTCCGCGTTTTCTCCGGACCAGCTTGAGCTTCTGAGGAACTTTCTGAACGCGCGCGCCCGGTTGGTCGCGGGAAAAAACGGATTCTACCTGTACCGCTTTGTGATAAACTGACTTCAATAAAAAATCCCAAGTCCGCTCCCCTGTTTTGGCATCCTGCCGGAAACGGCGCCGACCGACCCATTCATATATCGCGATGGAAAGGAGTTTTACCGCATGGGACGATTGAATGAGAAAAACGTACTGATCGTCATTCCCAAGGACTACTATAACGAAAAAGAACTGGACCCGGTCCTGGAAGCCCTTAAAAAGGAGGGACCCGCCAATGTCCGCATCGCCTCCCCGAAACTCAAGGAAGCGGTGGGCATGAGGAGCGGCAGGGTCATGCCCGATTTGATGCTCGTGGACGCGATCGAAGGGATCACCGGGGACAGTTATGTGACGGGCGGACGCGGCGCCCGCCAGATCAAAGGCGTTTTTCACGGCGTGATCGTGATCGGGGGGTCCGGAGCAAAACGCTACTTGTGGAACGAACCGCTCTTGAAGCTGTTGCTGACCGACCGGCATCGGAGCGGATTCGTGGTGGCCGGCATCGGCATGGGCGTCCCCTGCCTGGGCAGGGCGGGCGTCTTGGAAAGCCAGGACGCGACCGCGGAAAACAACAAAGACTGCGTCAAGGAACTGGAGGACGCCAAGGCCGTGATCGTCAACGACGAAGTCGCCGTCGGCGACCGCGTCATAACCGCCAGGGGCGCGTCCGCTGTAGGGCCTTTCATGGAGGCCTTCATCGAAGCCGTGCAAAAAACCCCGAAGAAGTGAAACCCGCCAGCGTCCGCTTCTCTCTTAGAGCGTCTAACAAAATGAAGTCCCCGTAACTTCCTCCCCCTTCCAGGGGGAGGCGAGGAGGGGGTGAAAAACCGGGCAAGCGCCCGGAGGCGGCAACGGCATCGGGTCCAGCGTTCACGCGGGTCACCCTCCCCCAGCCCCCTCCCTCAAGGGAGGGGAATAATTTGAGCGCGAAGGCATCGGTTCATTTTCTTAGACGCTCTTGGCGGGACCCTGAAAAAATCTCTTTTTGCCCAAAAATCGTCATGCCCGCGAAAGCGGGCATGACGGCAAAAGACGATAAAACAGCTTTTCAGCGCCCTGTCAGATACCCCCCTCCCTCTCCCTCTGCGCCTGCATGATTTTCAAACGCAGTTTGAAGGCTTCGTTCAGGGCCTTGACGATGCCGTCGCTGGCGTCCGGGAAAAACACCTTTTTATTGAATTCCTCCAAGGTGTGCGTCTCAAGGAGCTTGGCGAACGCCTCGTCGATGAACGGGCGGGTCATCTTGGCGATCCCATCGAAGGAAACGACGATCCTTTCGCATTTGTCCCAGTGATCGCCGATGAGCTTGCGCACCGTGTCGCCCGCCGGCAAACCGTTTTCCGAGGTCCGGCCCGCGGGCGTCGAGGTTTGGGTGACGTTAAAAACGCTGAGTTTGTATTCGTTTTCCATTGGTCAACCATTATTTGTTCTGGATGGTAACCGATTTCATGACGATCCGCTCCACCGGGTTGTCCCTGGCGTCGCGTTTGGAGTTGACGATTTTATCCACGACGTCCATGCCTTTCGCCACTTCGCCGAAGACCGTGTAGTTACGGTCGAGGAAGTTGGAGTCCTTCGTCACGATGAAGAACTGCGACCCGGCGCTGTTCGGGTCCTGGGCGCGCGCCATCGACACGATCCCGCGTTTGTGGGAAATATCGTTGAACTCCGCCTTGATCGTGTAGCCGGGGCCGCCCATCCCGTGCGTCGCCCGGTCCTCGCTCTGGGTGTTGGG
The DNA here is from genome assembly GCA_016217765.1 of Nitrospinota bacterium. Taxonomy (GTDB): domain Bacteria; phylum Nitrospinota; class Nitrospinia; order Nitrospinales; family JACRGP01; genus JACRGP01. The sequence goes on from JACRGP010000015.1 coordinate 11,631, forward strand.
ATCGCCTCCCTGGACCATGAAACCGGGGATGACGCGGTGGAACGTCGTCCCGTTATAAAATCCCTTGTTGGCCAGGTCCTTGAAGTTCTTCACGTGACCCGGGGCCTTGTCGGAAAAGAATTTCAACTCGACGATCCCCAGAGTGGTCTCGATCACCGCGACTTCCTCGGCGCCCGCCGAAGTTTGCGCAAACAACACCCCCAGAAGACCCGCGCCTATCAATGCCATGAACGTTTGCATGCCACCTCCTGAAATTAATTTTATGGAATAAGGATCGACCTTGAATTGCAAAGACGATCGGACCAGACGGATTATGCTTGATTGTAGAAAACGGGAGGCGTTATTGTCAAACTTTATCGACTGGAACGAGGGTTCTTGAAACCCAATACGGCGGACGCGAGGATGAATACCGGAATGAAACGCTACAACGTTCTTTTTTTGTGCACGGGCAACTCGGCCCGGAGCGTCCTGGCCGAGGCCCTTTTGAACAAATGGGGCGGCGGAGTTTTCCGCGCCTACAGCGCGGGAAGCCGTCCCGTAGGCAAGGTCAACCCCCTGGCCATCGAGCTTCTGAGGAGCCGGGGCCACCCGGTCGAGGGGCTCAGGAGCAAGAGCTGGGACGAATTCGCCAAACCGGGGGCGCCGGAAATGGACATCGTCGTCACGGTCTGCGACAACGCGGCGGGGGAGACGTGTCCCGTGTGGACCGGCAATCCGGTCAGGGCGCACTGGGGCATGGAAGACCCGGCGGCCGTCGAGGGGAGTCCCGACGAGAGGATGAAAGCCTTTCAACGCGTTTATGACGAGCTTGAGCGGCGGATCAAACGGCTCGCGGCAATCCCGGCGGGCCCGCTTGGTCCCGCGGAGATCAAGAAGCGGCTTGACGAAATAGGGCGGGCGGGAAAACCGTAACGGCTTTATCGGCGACGGATCCGGAAGCGCCTGACAATTGCCACGAATCAAAACCCTTTCACCGCGAAGACGCGGAGGACGCAAAGGGAGACAAAACCTGAAAAGCAGATTCCCGTTTTAAATCTTTTGACCCAAAAGACTTTTTTGGCTTGGGTTTCCTTTGCGCCCTTTGCGTCTTTGCGGTAGAAATCGATTTATGTATTGTTCCCGTTCACGTCCTTCAGAGGAAATTATGGGAAATTTTATTTCGTCAGGCGCTCTTGGATTTTTCCCTCCGTTTTCTTTCGTCATAAAAATCGACCAGGAGGGCCTCCGCGACAAAACGCCGCAAACGACCGGCGACGTCGAACCCCGGATACTTCGCTAGAACTCCGACGCATGCCTTGGAAAAAGTTTGCTCCGCTCCCA
>JACRGP010000113.1 GCA_016217765.1 Nitrospinota bacterium
GGGACCAAGCTGGGCAAGATCGCCCAGCCCGCGCGCGTGGCCCTGACCGGCAAGACCGTGAGCCCGGGGATTTACGAAGTCATCCTGCTCCTCGGCAAGGAGCGGACCCTGACCCGCCTGAAGGAAGCCGCGCGCCTCATCCAGGCGTAGCGAACCAAATTCTTGCATGAGGGGTTCGATGAAAACCGTGTACAACCAACGCGAGAAGCGAGTATAATTTCGAATGAGGGGATTTAAATTTACGGATTACTTCGAAACACAATGCCTTCCCCGACCGGGGGTTCAAGCCATGAGATTAAGCTACTATCCGGAAACGGACTCTCTTTACATCGACCTGTCGCCCAAGCCGAGCGTGGAAAGCCGCGAGGTCACGGAAGGCGTCGTTCTGGATTATGATGAAGCGGGGAACCTTACGGGCATCGACATCGATAACGCCAGCGCCAAGCTCGATTTGCGGGAACTGATCATCGACAAACTCCCTTCCGAAATCCACAAAATTCCTACCTAGTTTCCCCGCCCGCTCGAACCCAAGTCGCGCGTTTGTAATAACGCGCCATATGACCTCCCGCTTGCGGGAGGCGGACGGCAAAGTAATTTTTCAACGTCATCTTAAACCATAAAGTGTACTTAGCGTGAGACGACGGGACAGTCGGCTGGAAGGTCGCCGCAACGAAATATTGACCTCGAGGTCCAGGGCCGCGGCGATGCGCTGGAGCAGGTCCACCCCCACCGAAACCTCGCCGTGCTCGATCCGCGAAATCACTTTCTGCGTCGTATGGGCTTTTTTGGCCAGCCCGTTCAAAGGACTTCCCGCAGGGCTTTCTGGAACAGCTTGGAGCGGTTGATGCCCAGCGGAGATGGACCTGCATGACGCCATCGACGATATGTGTCAGCTGTTGAAAAAAAATTACAGAGGACCGCGTCCAGGTTGAAATCAGGACACGGGGACCGGGATACGACCGGAAAATTTAACGTCGATATTCGAGCCGTTTTACACCACCAAGCCGAACGAAGGGACCGGCCTGGGGTTATCGGTAACCAAGGAAATCATCGGGCGTCACGGAGGCAAAATCGAGGTCGCCAGCGAACCGGACAAGGGAACACTATTTACCGTGACCCTGCCTCTCAAAGCGCCGCGAAAAACCTCCCCCGCCGCCGGAACCCGATCCTCGCCGGACCCGCCGGATTTACCCAACCGGACGAAATCCTTTCGCCTTCCTACAATGTTTTCAGAATCGCCTCGATCCCTCGCTTGAGAACAGGGATATCGCGCTCAACCACGTCCCATACAATATCGAGATTCACGCCAAAATAATCATGTATCATTTTGTCCCTCATCCCCGCCATTCGTTTCCAAGGGATATCCGGGTATTTCGATTTGAGGGAGGAGGACATGTTTTTTACGGCCTCGCCGATGATTTCCAGATTGCGGACCACCGCATCCTGCGTTTTCGTATCGCCGAGGAAAGCTTTTTTCCCGCCGCGGGTATAATCCATGATACGGACCATGGAATCGAGAACATGCAAAAGATAAACCCGCTCGTCCTTCACAGCGGCACGGCCTCCGAGTAAATTCGTTCCTTAAGGTACGGGCTTATGCCGCCGTCGGTAATGACGTCCACCTTGCATCCGAGAAACTCTTCCGTATCCTGCCAGAAGCCGATCAAGTCAAGCAGGCTCCGGCCCGGCTCCATGTCCACCAGCAGATCGATATCGCTCTCCGGACCGGTCTCGCCCCGCGCCACCGAACCGAAGACGCGCACGTTGCGCGCCCCATGCCGGGCGGCGAGTTCCAGAATTTTCGCGCGATTTACCGCTAAAAGATCTTTAGCCTCCATACGCCGACTCCTCGGATATTGGATTTGCGAAACCATTCACAAGGGCATTTTATCCCGCCCGGGCCGCTTTTGAAAAGCTATTTCCGGCTGTTTTCCGTTATTGGACTCCGCCAGTCATAGTTGCCCAATTTATTGGGCCTTGGCGGCGCCTGACGATCTCCGTTCGCCATCAAAGCCGAGCCCATTGGGTCCAGCGTCACGCTGGCCGGGGCGATTTTTCATCCTTCGATTTGAGTAAGAGCGTCTAACAAAATGAAATTTCCCATAATTTCCTCCCCCTTGAGCAAGGGGGAGGTCGGGTGGGGGGGAAAAGCCGGGCAAACGCCCGGAGGCGACGCGGCGATGACGCCGGGGACGCCCCCGGTGGGCAATGCCGCCCCGCGCTGGCGCCGGGGCGGTAATGAATCCGGCGTCACGCCGGCCGCCCTCGGCGTCAGCCTGAGGCGGCGCCGGGTCCAGCGTTCATGCTGGTCACCCTCCCCCAGCCCCCTCCCCAGCGTGACGCTGGACTCAACAGGCTCGGCTCCAATGGCGAATGGGAGTCATCGGGGGCAATCCGGGCTTGGCCATCCCGCTCCGGGGCGTTCCCCGGTCAAGGGAGGGGAGGTATTTGTGTGATCCAGACAATCGGTCCCATTTTGTTAGGCTCTCTAAAAAGGCTCGCAACGATTTTCGACTCAAGCAATATATGGCGGGTTGGCGCCGAGGATTTCGGAGATGTCGAGGACCTTGACCTGATCGGCGAGGTTTTTGGCCTTGAGCCCGTCCTCCAGCATGAGTACGCAGAAGGGGCACGAGACCGCGATGGTTTTGGGGTTGGTCTCCATGAGTTCGTCGACGCGCTGATGGCTCATGCGCGTCCCGGTTTTCTCCTCCAGCAGGAACCGCGCCCCGCCCGCGCCGCAACACGTCCCGCGCTCCCTGTGGTTGACCGGTTCCAGCGGCGCGCCTCCGGCGGTTTTCGCGGAAAGGACCGCGCGCGGGGCGTCGTAGATTTTATTGTGCCTGCCCAGGTAACACGAATCGTGGTAAACCGTCCGCGCGTCCGAATCCGGCGGCGTCTTCAACCGGCCCTCCTTCAGCAACCGTTCGAGCAGTTCGGAATGGTGGACCACCTCCAGGTTGACGCCGAACTCGGGATACTCGTTTTTCAGGGAATTGAAGCAGTGCGGGCAATGGACGATCGCTTTTTTAACGCCTTTTTCCTTGAAGGTCCCGGCGTTTTGCGAGGCGAGCAGGTCGAAGAGGTATTCGTTTCCCGCCCGGCGCGCCGGGTCGCCGGTGCACCCCTCGTCGACGCCGAGGATGGAGAAATCGACGTTCGCGGATTTGAGGAGCGACACGACCGAAGCGGCGATTTTTTTGCCGCGCGCGTCGAACGCGCCGTTGCATCCCACGAAATACAGGTATTCCGTCGGCTTGTCCTTGTCCCACAGTTTGACGTCCAGCCCCCGAGCCCAGTCGGCCCGGCTGTCGCGCCCGAACCCCCAGGGGTTGCTGTTGGTTTCCAGGGACTTGAAAGCGGCGTTGAGTTCCGCCGGGTAGCGCGATTCCGAGAGGACGAGTCCGCGGCGCAGATCGACGACCTTGTTGACGTATTCGATCATCACCGGGCATTCCTCCTCGCAGGCGCCGCAGGTGGTGCAGGACCAGACGGTCTCGTCCTGGATGACGCCGCCCAGCAGGGGGGCGTCCCCGCCGGACGCGCCCGGCTCCGGAGAAAGCAGACGCGGCGTCGCGCGGTTCAAATGGTCCCGCAGGTCGAGGGTCAACTGCTTGGGCGACAGGGGCTTGCCGCTTTTGAGGGCCGGGCAGAACAGGTCGCACCGGCCGCATTCGGTGCAGGTGTGCAGGTCGAGCAGGGCCTTCCACGAGAACTCCTCGATGCGCGTCGCCCCGAACGATCCCCGGCCCTCCGCCTCGAAATCGATCCGCCGCAACAGGTTGCCCTTCCCCGCGACGTTGGACAAAAACACGTTCGGGATGGACGTGATGATGTGAAAGTGCTTGCCGCGCGGGAGTAGCGTCAGAAAAAAAAGAATGGCGGTCACGTGCCCCCAATAGGCGAAATCGTGCAGGTCCGCGACGAGTCCGGGGTCGAGCGGCGCCAGAAACAGCCGGCCGGCGACCGTGCCCAGAGGCTCCCACGGGGAGCCGGACTGGGGATGCGCCGCGACAAACGCCCCCTCGAACAGGACGTCCGTGACCATGATGACCAGGATGAGGACGAGGATCAGGTTCCCTTGAAAGGAAAGGTTCAGCCGCGGGGGCCGGACGATCAGTCTGCGGTACAAGCCATACAGGACCGCAAGGGTCACCGCCAGAACGGTAAAATCCTTGAACAGGGAATACCCGCGCCAGACCGCCTCTCCCGGAAAGGAGAACGAGACCGACGGGAAAAACCCGATGAAAAAGAACTGGGCCGCGCGCGCCAGCAGGACCATGAAGCCCCAGAAGATTGCCGTGTGCATCAGCCCCGGAGCGGGATTTTTAAACAATTTGGCTTGCGCGAAGGCGATCGACAGCGTGTTCCACAACCTCCGCGCCGGGCGGTCGAACCGGGCGTCCGGAGCCGCGCGCAGAAGGACCCGGAACTTGGGCCAAATCCCGGCAAGAAACACCCCCAGCGAAATCAGGGTCAAGATCCCCAGGACCGCCGGTTGCAGGTTGGGCGTTACCCACTCGGAGGCGCGGTTCATCGGGAAAGTCATGGCGGGCGGTCCATAAATAACGGGTCGGCAAACCTTTCAGGAAGAGTCGGGGCCAAGGAAATCTTATTGAATAAAACGGCCCGGCGCTATATTATAATTGCACAGGAAGAAGATCGTTTTTTCAGTTTAAATCTTTTATTCCCCTTGACTCAACCAAAAGCGAGGAACATGACATCCCATTTCCGGCCCATGCTGTCCGCGGTATGCCTCTTGGCCTTGTTTTTCATGGTTTTTAGCGCTCCGAAGGGCGAGGCCTTCCCTCTAGGAGACGCGTTCGACAGCAAGCCGGACGACTCGGAAATCATCCCCGGTTTTTATTCCGGAAACCCCGGCGGGACGGCTTTTCACAAATCCCTGAACCCGCTCATGACCGACGGGTACGACGAGCCCCACCCTTTCCCGGAGTATATTAAAAAATTCGGCAAGGAAGAAAAAATCCCGGAATATTACCGGCAACTGTTGCTCCTGCATCCCCAGGACCACGTGCAGAGCAAGGTATTCGACGAGGCGGCTTTCAGGGAAATGCGGAGAATAGGCGTTTGGGGTTTTGAAAACAAGACCTATTCGCCTTACGCGGAACCGCGGGCCGGAGAGGTCGTCGCCGACCAGGTTTACAAAGAACTGCAATCCGCCCCGAGATACAAGGTCATTTCCCCTGGCGAAATGGACCAGTTGGCGTTCCGCATGAAGATCGTGAGCAAACCCCCGTCCGACGCCAAACCGGACGCGAAAGCGGAGAAGGAAAAACTTTCGAAAATCGAGGAGATCCCCGAATTGCCGTTCAACCAGAAGGACATGGACGGCATACTGATCGGCGCCGTCACCAAGTTCATGGATACCTACAAGGACGAGAAGGGCGAATTGAGCCAGAGCCTCTCCAGCGGCGTCGAATTCGGCGCCTATTTGATCAGCGCCAGAACGGGGAAAGTCGTCTGGGGAGCGCGGTTTGTCGGCTCGCAACCGGTTGGAATCGCAGGGCTTTTAAAAGGCGAACCGGCCAGCCCTCAATGGCTTAAAAAAGAGGAGTTGTCCCGTCAGGCCATGAAGAAAGTCCTGCGGTCTTTCCACGATCGGCAAGGACCGGTCAACCCCGCCGTTTTGCCGCTGAACTGATACTCCGACATGAGCGCTCCATTCGATACCCTACCGCAAGCCCCGGAACCCGCGAGTCCGGAAGCGTTGAAAAGGAAAAAATTGTGGAGGAACCTGTTCGCCCTCAATTTGTGCCTGTCCATTTTATTGATCGCCTTTTTTTGGGTCCCGGTAAAAGTCGCGGAGCTCGACCCTGTTTTTAACGGCCCCAGCCTGGACCTGCCCGAAAAAGGCGAAATGCCTAAAAGAGAAGAAGTCCCGGTCGCGGAACCGGCCAGGGTCGAGAACATGCTGGAGACGCATATGGCCGCGGTCAACGCCTCCTCCGAAAACGATTGGACCTACTTCGACCTTTCCAGGGGGCAGGAGGTCAAGATCATGGACCATACTTCCCTGGAATGGGACCTGGCTTTCAGGAGGGGGAAAGTGGTTTCCAACGGCGGGGCCACCAACAAGTTCGGCAAAGCCGGCCTGGTCGACCTGGGGGACAAGAAGGACTTCGACGCGATCACGGAGGCGCCGGAGGGAAACTACGTCCAGGACGCCTCCACCCGCACCGAAACGGAGAACCCGGTCCTGCTGAAATGGTACCAGTACAACTATTTCACTCATAAGTTGACGCCCAAGAAAAACGTGTACGCCCTGCGCACCGCCGACAACAAGTTCGCGAAAATCCAGTTCCTGGGCTTCTACTGCGCCAACAAGGAAACGGGGTGTATCCAATTTCGATACGTTTACCAGGACAACGGTTCCAACAGTTTTCTGCTGACCCCCGAGTCGCCGCCGCCCAGCGTCGCCGAAAAACCGGGCGCCAGCGAATCCTGATCCATCGTCGTCCCCTGCCCGCGTTCCGCTTTCGTCCCTAATGAAAGCCGGGGTTTTCCGGAGCGTGGGCGCGTTTTATTTTTTATTTGATTTTTAGAGGGATACAACGTAAGAGCGCCCATCGGCGAGCAAACAAGCAACGGACGGCGAAACCCGTCCCGCGATTTTCGGACAGACCATCGAGAGTTGCCGTAAAACATTCAAGTCCTCAGGAGAAAGAGCATGCCCAGTTTGAAAGGAATCCTATTCACCCAATATGCCAGCGAGGGGCTCAACAGCCTGGTCGAAGAGATGCAGGCGAAGTACAAGCCCAAAAAAGGCCGCCGGTTCAACAACAACAACATCACCTACGAAATCGGGCGCCCGTCCTTGAAGGACAATTGTCTGGAATTCGAAGTCAGCTCGAAAATCCCCCAGGACGAAGTGCAAACCCCGAAGGAAATGAAACACTATTTCGCCGAAATCAAAAAAATCGTTTCCCAGGAAAAAAAGAAACCCGATTCGATCGAGATGGAAAACATCGTCTGGGACTCCAAAAAAGAGACGGAAAAAGAACGGGACTATGTGAAGCTCATTTACAAGTACTCGCTGGAAGAGCTATACAACGACAAGGAAATCCTCAAGCAGTACCAGGAAATCCAATCCGGGACCCAGAAGCGGGAGGTCCCCAACATCCCCAGCGTTTTCACCCTGCAGGGGAAACTGGTTTTGCAACATGTCCGCGAGACCGTCCTGAACCTTGGGCGCGAACACATAAACAACCTGATGAACGCCAACAAGAAGGTCCGGGAGAAAGCGATCGCCTGAACTCCATGGGTTCGTTCAAATACTATCTGGGGCGTTCGTTGCAAATCGCCGGACTGGGGACTCTCACGGCGGTCGTCATCCTGTTTTTCACCCAGATGAGCATGGGGACGTTGCTGACCTGGTCGCTGATCGGAGCGGTCGAGTTTTACGGCGGGACGTGGCTATTGGACGGACAATAAGGACCTTGGCGGCCGCCATTCGCCGCGGGATGCGCGCAACATGAAAGAACTGCTGGCAAAACCGGGTTTTCTGGCCCCCGCGGGGACCTTGGGCGCCGACGTGAGTTACCTCCTGGCCCTGGTCTTCACGGCGCTGTTCCTCGTTGCCTGGGCCCTGGCCAAAAAAGGCCTGGGGACAAAGCATCATCAATTGATCTTCGTCTCCATGCTGTCCATGGCGGTCTATTTTTGCGCCTACTATTACGCCCGGCAACTGGGCGTGTTGTCGCTCGAAGGCAAGGAGGGGTTCGGCGGACCGGAATCGGTCTACAATAACGTGTTCATCCCCATCCTGACCACGCATCTGATACTGGTCACCTTGGGCCTCGTCATGGCGGTTTACATGCTCATCGAGGGGTTCCGCGCGGCCTCCAAGCAAAACGGGGATTACGTATTGGCCGGCGGGGAGTTGAAGGTCCGGTCCAAGACCTTCAAGACGGTCCTATGGACCCTGTTCGGGTTGTGGGCGGCGAACCAGATGGTCCTGAGTTTCGTACGCCGCGCCTCGGCGTTGGCGAGCGTCGCCTGGGCCTTGATATTCGCCACCATCGCCCTGGTGGTCGGCCTGGAGAAATTGATCGAAAAAGCCCTGCCGGACGGCGCCCGGCGGCATCGCCTCCTGGGAAGAGGGACCATGATCGTTTACGCCATGATCCTGATCACCAGCACCCTCACCTACCTTCTGCTTTACGTCATCTACCCCTTAAAACGCTAACCAACCTTTCGACCGTCCAAGTCTTCCAAGGACCAAACTGGGTTTTCATGGGGGGAAAAATTAAATACCGGAAGGGGGATTTCCCCTTGACACTTTTATATTTTATGATAAATTCCCATCACTTACTAGATGATCTCGAAGTACATGAGAAGCAGGTATATCGCCGTTAAACCGTTCACGCCCATGCCAATCAGCACGATCGTATCGAAGATTTTACCGTCTTTACCGTTCGTTGACATTGTCGCTCCTCTATAAATTATAACAAAGAGGAAAATAAAATATCATCGGAAAATTGCCGCTGTCAAGGGCAAACAGGCGTAACATCTAACATCAATCCGTTAGGGGCTTAAAATGGACTTGGAAAAATTAAAGGAAAAAGCAGGACCGCTGATTTACATCGCAACCGCCATCTTCTCCATCTGGTTTTTTTACTGGTTTGCTTCCGTTTGGCGGTAAATTAAACGATCGCGGGGGATCGCAAAAAATCAAACATTCGTAGGGGAGTTTTTGCAAATGTCAGATATCAAGGAAGAACAAAAACCGTTCGTAACCGTAAAATCCGTCTCGTGGTTCATCATCGCCTCCATGGTCTGCATTGGTTACTATGTGATGATCGATATAGGGCTCATGAAAGTTCAGGGCCTTGACTTCTTTTATCTTTGGACCTCCGGCAAATAATTTGGCCGGTTGTCGCGAAGTTTTCGGTCATGGGTAGCGCCCGGCCGGCGAGTCCGTTTTCCGCCGATCGGTCCTTACCGCGATCGATCTCTTGAGTTTACCGTCAGGGCATTTTAAAAAATGACAAGCCATTCAGGCTTGTCATTTTTTTTTCCCGGAATCCGCTCTTTCTCCCTCAACCCGAACATTTTCCGGAACCATGACTACCGCGAACACGAAGATCGCGTCCCGATGCAGAGTTTACCTGATAAGACACGGGGAGGTCCTGAACGCCCGGGAACCCTGCTTCAACGGCCATTATGACATCGCGCTCTCTCCCCGCGGGATCGACCAGGTCCAGAAAGTGGCCGAGGCCCTGGAAGGCAAACCGGTCTCCAAAGTGTATTCCAGCGACCTCCAGCGCGCCTATGAAAGCGCGCGGATCGTGGGGAAACCGCGCGGGCAAGAGCCGGTCGCCTTCCCGGAACTGCGGGAAATTTGCATGGGGCTTTGGGAAGGATTGACCGCGCGCGAGGTCGACCGCCGATATCCCGGCGAGTTGGAACGGCGGCTGAAAGACGTGGAGACGTTTTGCGCCGAGGGCGGAGAGACCTTCGCGCAACTGCAAGACCGGGTCATCCCGAAATTCCAGGAAATCGTCGGCAACCATCCCGGCGACTCCGTGGTCGTCGTCGCCCACGGCGGAGTGAACCGGGTCATCCTCTCGCGCGTTTTGGGCCTTCCCGCCCGGCATATATTCAGGATTCGGCAAGACTACGCTACCGTCAACATCATCCAATACCGCGACGGGGATTCCGTCGTGGAACTCATGAACGGGTCGCCCAACTCTCTTCCCTGACGCAGGTCCCATGCCGGCGCGAAAAACGGTTTTAAAAACCCAGTCCGATCGCGGGCGCGCCAAGGACAATTTCCTCGTCGCGGTCAAAAACGTCGAAACGTATCTGCGCGGCGACAAAATCCTGACCTCCATCGACTGGACCCTGCGGGCCGACGAAAACTGGGCGTTGGTAGGCAACAACGGCTCCGGAAAGACGACCTTGCTACGCTTGATTTACGGGGAGATCATCCCGGTCCATGGAGGGGAAGTATACTGGTTCGGCAAGCGGGAACGGCCGGCCATCTGGGAACTCCGGAAAAAAATCGGATATGTATCGGCGGAGTACCAGGCCAATTACGACCAGAACGTCACGGGTTTGGAGGTCGTGGAATCCGGGCTCTTCTCCAGCATCGGTCTGTACGAAACCGTCACCGGAAAACAAAAAAGGACGGCGCTGGAGTGGATGGATTTTCTCGGCATCGGGCGCCTGGCCTCCAAAAGATACCGGCGCATGTCGTACGGGGAAGCGCGGAGGGTCCTGATCGCCCGCGCCCTCGTCAACCACCCTTCCCTGCTGATCCTGGACGAGCCTTGCAACGGATTGGACATCCCCTCGCGCGAGACCGTCCTGGCAACCGTCGAAAAACTCGCGCGGCGCGCAACGCGGGTGATCTACGCCACCCACCACGTCGAGGAAATCCTGCCTTCCATCACCCACGTCCTGTACATGAAGGACGGGCAGATCCATATGCAGGGGGAAAAACGGGAGATGCTACGCGACGAAACCCTGTCGAAGGCGCTGGGTTGCGCAATCCGGATCGGAGAAAATTCCGGACGGTATTGGGTAGCGGGCATCCGGGGAAAAAATCGAGGAAAACCGAAGCGGCGTTTATAGCGAATCTCCCGGACTCGGGAGACTGGGGCCATGGATTCCACCGGGGCGGACAAAACTCACTTTTCGGCGATGCGTCCCGCTTTCGGCTTGAAGGGCGTAAAAATCGAGATCTCCTCAAAAGTAAGACGGAGTTGCTTTTTGATAACGGCTATGCCTTCGGTCTTATACTTCCAGAGAAACTTGGCCAGGTCCCATAGACGCAGGTTCCAAAGAAAGACCTTCAGGTAACCCCAGAATTGCAACCGTTCCAACTCCTTCCTGGATAAATTCTTGAAGGCCAGCGCATTTCCAAACTGCTTATTATATTCATTCCAGTCGTCGGTCAGCAGAACGTATCCGCCTTCGCCTTTCCGCGCCATCTCGGCGATCTCGGTGCCCGGATAGGGGACCATGATCCCAAAAATCGGCAAGGTGGGATTGATCTTGACCGCGAGGTCGATCGTATTCATGACGGTCGCGCGCGTTTCATCTGGCTGGCCCAAAATGAAGAAGGTTTGAAACGGAAGCCCCGCCTGCTTCATGATCTTGACCGCCTCGAAAATTCTGTTCAGGTTAAGGCCTTTGCCCATGAGCTTCAGCTTTTCCTCGTCGCCGGACTCGATCCCCAAGCCGACTAATCTGCACCCCGCGTCTTTCATCGCCTGGGCAAGTTCCAGATCGATCGTACGGATATGAGTTTGTCCCCACCAGGTCAGTTTCTCGTGAAATCCGCGAGCGACAAATCCTTTGCAAATCTCCAGGGTACGATCTCTTAAAACGGAAAAAATTTCGTCGCCGAAAAAAATGGACTCCGGGTTCATTGTTTCGACCAGCCATTCGATTTCGTCCAAGACATTTTTTGGGGACCTCGGTCTCACGGTCCTCCCGTTGGGGTTCATGCAGAAATCGCACGCGTAAGGACAACCGCGCGAGGACTGGATGTGGTACTCCTTCGCGGGCCTGAACATGTCCCAAGCGGGAAAAGGGATGGAGTCTTGATCGGCAATCTTGTCCCGTTCCCCGCCATACGCGTATTTTCCGCTTTCGGCGAGGAAACAAAGACCCGGTATTTGGGAGAGATCGCCATGGTTCGCGGAATTCACGATCAAATCGTGAAGCGTCTCCTCCCCCTCCCCGACAACGCCGAAATCGAATTCGGGAAATTCCCGCAAGGTTCTTTCCGGAAGAGCGGTGACGTGGACGCCGCCAGCGACGGTCTTGATTTCGGGATTATAGCTTTTTATAGTCCTGGCCAGATGCGCCGCGGGCTTGATCTCGTTGGTGAACGCCGTGAAGCCCACGATGTCGGGCTTCAACTCTTTAACTCGTTTCAGGCAACCGGAAAAATCCAGCCGGTCGAACTTCCCGTCCAGAACATGAATATCGACGTTTTTCGAACGCAAATAACCGGCTAAAGTGGCAAGGGCCGCGCGCGGATATTCGGGCATATCGTAAAACGGCTCAATCACTTGAAACGGCGGCGGATTGACCAATAAAACTCGCATATTCGCTCCTCCAGATTCCCAATCCGTCCTATCCTACCAGCTTTTTTTCGCATCTCTCGCAAAATGTTTCGATCGAGGCGTTTTTTCATGACCGCTCGAACAGGAAAAGATTCAACCATGAATCGACCGCGGTCATTTTCCCGGTATCGCCGAATTCCCGGACTTTTTTCCAATTTTGGGAAACATATCGCAAAAATGGGGAACGCGCGAGGTTCGACTCCGTCAGGTAAACGGCGGGGAGAAACAACAGGCGTATGTTTTCCCTTTCAATCCGTTCGATCAGCTTGTTTTCCAAATCGTCCGTCATCGCTTTGGGAAGCGTCGCCATACCCTGCCGGGACACCGCGAACGAGGTTTTCTGGAACGCCACGTAATTTTCCGCGAAAATGTTTCGCCTCCCCGAAAAGACATAAAGGAAGGAATTCAGTTCGCTGGCTATGACGATGGGATCGTTCGGACTTATCGAGTCGTCGATGTACGAAAGCGCCCCGCGATAAAAGTCCCTTTCGTAAGGCGTGACAACGATGCCCCTGGAATACTTTAAATCCAAGGAGACTCCTTGCGAACGATATAACTTCCCGTATGCCCATACCGGATAAACAAAATAAAACAGAAACAAAACGGCGACCGCAAGGCCCAGCCCCTTCTTGAGATGGGACGTCGCGACTTTTCTCAAAAAATACGCCAGCAATATTAAATTGGGCAAAAGAAAAAGATATTGCGGATTGGTCGCGGCCAATGTCACCAGGAATTTTGCGGGCAATAAACCGGCGAAAATGAAGAATAGCGCCACGCGCGGATAATCGGAAATGGAATTGCGGTCCCTCCAGTTTTTACCCAACCACCCCGCGGCGACGAGCAGGGAAAAAATTACGATCCAAAACTTGAAGTTCTGGACCAGGTACTGATTGAGGGCGGTCTTCATGTCGCCCGCGGACTGGGCGTCGATTATTTGAAAGGGCAATATTTCGGGGAGCGGCCTGGAAAAATATTTCTCCGGGGACATCTCGGTCCCCGACGATTGCGGAAAAATCTGCGGAATCAGCGACTGCGGCGAAGCCTGATAGGCAAAATAGGCGTAACCCAAGGCGGCGAAAAAAAGCGCGGCAATAAGGAAGACGAAAACCGGAGCCCATCTATTTTGATTCAATCCCGCCCACAGAAAAAGAAACGCCGTCCCTCCTATAAAAGTCAACAGGCCAACCTCGCCCGGTTGATTGATAAAAACAAAACCGCCCGCCAAGGCCGAAACAGCCAGCCACCCCGCGTTTTCCGACCGGCAATACAAAAGGAGGAAACCGAGAAACGCCGCGGCCCCCAAAATCGAGTACATATGGCCCGACATGTGAAAATTGCCCACGAAAAAGGCAAAGGCAAACAAGGCAACGAAAAACGCGGAAACCGGAGGGAGAAGAGACCTCGCGACAAGATAAGAAACGCAGGAAGCCAGCGTGGCCGCAATCAACACGCCGTACCGGATATAAATCATTTCCAAGCCGAAAACCTGGAAAAGCGCCCGGTCCAAATAGAGGAAAAACCAACCGTAGATCCAGTAAAAATCCTTGTACGCCGTTTTTCCGTCCACCACCTGCATGGCCGAAAACAGTTCCACGCTGGACTCCGGATTCAGAGTGAACGGGGTTAAAAAAAACAGGCGCGCAAAAACGATCGCCCCCACCGCGAGGCACGCATAAAGATCCGCATTCGCCGGACAACCGCGCAAGACCCGGCCTGGCTTTTCATCAATGCGTCGCGTCATTTTGATGGGGTGGTTTAGAGCGTCTAACGAAATGAAAGATGCGCATTAAAATTATCCCGGACAACGGGCATCTTGCTTACCGGACAAATGGAGGGAAATCGACATTCGCCCAAAACGTCAAAAACCAAAAGCGTCGGGGAAAGCAAAAAAAACGGCCGCGCATTCATGTATTCAACATGACAAGGTCATGCGCTGGTATTCTCTACGTCCCGCAAACCCCACTTGAATACAAACCCGTTAAAAACGAGGACAACCCCGTTCCAATAACGCCGGATGTCTTCAAAAGAACGAATGGACAAAATTCTTTTAAATATATAGCCGGGTCTGAAGTAGAAGCTTCTAAACGCCTCGCGCTCCATCTCCCAAACTTCTTCCTTGTTTTTATATCCATTGGGAAGGAAGACCACGTTCCAGCAATGAAATTCGGAATAATCCTCCGTGGTCAACCGGCCCCATTTCCCCTGCTTGATCTCGTCGTAAAGCTTGGTTCCGGGGAACGGGGTGGTGATGCTGAACTGGGCGTAATCCGGCTCGATATCCTTTGCGAACCGAATCATTTCTTTTGCTTTTTCCGGGGTTTCCCCGGGAATGGCCAGCATGAAGGAGGCGCGGACCTCTATCCCCGCCTTTTGCGTCCATTTGACCACCTGCCTTATGTATTCCCGGTTTCTATTCTTTTTATGCGCCTCAATGTTTCTGGATAACTGCTCATCAGGCGTTTCCAATCCATAAAATATATTCCAGCAACCGGCCTTTTTCATCAGATCCAGAATTTCCGGATCGACGGTATACGCCGCCGCGTAACAACTCCATACGATATCCAGTTTCGCATCGATCATCCTCTGGCAAAACTCGGTCATCCACTTTCGGTGATACGTCATCGTGTCGTCCCAGAAGGAAATTTCCCGTATTCCATGCAACCGGATCATTTGGGCAATCTCCTCCACCACCCGTTTGGGACTGGAGGCCCTGACCGTGGTATTGGCCTGATCGCAGAACGTGCAACTATAGGGGCACCCACGAATGACCACCATGTGGGCCAAAGGGGTCCTTCGGTATTGATTGGGAAGAGGAATATATTTTTCGTGGGGAATCAAATCCCTGGCCGGCAAGGGAAGCTGGTCCAGGTCCGCGATTTGCGGGCGTTCCGGGGTCTGAATGATTTCGCCGCCGGCTCGAAATACAATTCCCCGGATGTTTTCAAGCGCCCCGCGGTCCGCGAGAAAACCCTTGGAATCATGTCCGTGCTTCACAAATTGTTCCAGGATCTCGTGGGCCGTGATCTCCCCTTCCCCCTGGACGACCAGATCGAAACAATCGTAACTTTCCATGGGATGCAAGGGCGCCACGGTGGCGTGAGCGCCGCCAAGAACGATCATTTTGCCGGGAAACCGGCTTTTGATTTTTTTGGCTATCTCCACCGCCTTGGGGAACCCAAAGGTCGTGGCGGAAATGCCAATGCATCTGGGTTGACGTTCTCCAATGACATCCGCGATTTCATCGGGACCGATCTCCAAAGCGCAACCGTCCATGAACGCGACGCCGAACCCTTTTTCGCGAAGGTAGCTCGCGATATACATGATCCCCAGAGGCGGGAGGTCCCCGCCGGAATTGCCCACGGTCTTCTTCCCATAACGCTCGGCAACGGTAACCGGAGGAAATATCAGCAATATATCGACGACGCCATTCTTGGGACAAAATCCGCGCTCGATAAGTTCCGCGGTCGTAGGCGCGCTTTTTTTGACGCTCGTGAAAAAAAAATTTCGCATTTCATTTCCGATCCTGGAGGTAACGCTCTTGCTGACCGGAGCGGAAGGATTTTTTTGCATCGCCATTCAAAAAGTTCCCCTATGACAGTCTTTTCACGGGTTTGGGATCTGTTTAAACAAAAAAACGATCGAGCGATCAGAGTACAGTAAACGGATTTTTGAAGTCAACACAAACCCTTGGTTTATTTCCCCATGTTGACCGTAAATATCGAGTTCCCCCGCCCCAACCCAAAAGTCTTCCCGGAGGAAATATTTACATATATATTATATATATAATGTTTTTCTTCGCGGATTTTGGTAGATTTCCAGAAGTTGCGCGAAGACCCTCCCCCGGCAATAACCGATCGAGTTCCTTGCCGGAAAAATCCGCCGCGCTTTCGGAAAGCCCATTGCGAATGAAACCATGCAACCGCCAACCATGGCGGCTTTAAAATTTCAAATGCAAAGCAAAATCCACTGGCCAAGAGCGTTAACCAATAAAATCCGCGTTCTATTGGACGATTTCTTGCCCCCCGCGGTTAGAGATTCCAAGGCGGTCATGTCGGTCTTGTTCTGGATTGCCTTTGGCCCGAGAGCAAAAACGTTCATGAGCGTCAAAGCCAAGGCCTACCGCATGACGCAAAAGGAGTACGCCGACTTATATCGGGAACCGTCGCCGTTCGACGTGAAAAGAAAAACCGGGCTGAACGAGAAAAGCATCGAGAAAATCCTCGAACACTGTGCCGGCGCGAAGGTTTTGGAAGCCGGTTCGGGAAAGGGGTATTTGACGGAATTATTGAATAAGGACCGCCGGGTTATCGCGACGGATTTGGCGCTTTCCAACAGGACAAAAGCATCTCCGTTTTTTGTCTCCAACCTGGAGAACCTGCCGGTCAAATCCGCTTCCTTCGACACCGTTGTCTGCACCCACACCCTGGAGCATTTGCGGAACCTTCACCAAGCCTATTTCGAACTGAAGCGCGTGGCCTCGGAACGTTTGATAATTGTCGTTCCCATGCAAAGAGAATACAAGTACACGTTCGATCTGCATTTGCATTTTTTCCCCTACCCGCATTCGTTTCAAAACTACCTGGGGAGTTTCGAAAGAGACGCCGATTGTTTTGAGTGCGACGGCGACTTGGTGTATATCGAATACGTCAAAAAAAGATGACCGCGGTTGCGTCTCGATAACCTACCGGTTTTTGACAAAAAAACCGGTATCCCGCCTCTATCAATCATAGACTCCCCGTATAAAATTTACACGGATTTTGCACAGGTCCACGAGCATTCGGATTGAATCTTTTACAACGTTGACTTTGGAGCCCTTGGCATCCCTCCATTCGACGGGAACCTCTTTTATCCTCAATCCCCGCCTCTGGGCGATGAACAACAGTTCGACGTCAAAGCTGAAACCGTCTACGGTCGCTTTTGAAAAAATCTTCAACGCCGCGTCTCTTTTGAAGCATTTAAATCCGCATTGAGTGTCATGAAACCCCTTCAACGCGATCATCCGGACAAAAAGGATGAACATTCGTCCGACCCTTTCCCGAAGCCAGGGTTGATGCACCACCAGTTTCGACTCTTTCAGGGCGCGCGAACCTATGGCGATGTCGAAATTGTCCCGGAGATAAGAATGCAGGTTGCCGAACTCCTCGATGGGCGTGGAAAAATCGGCGTCGGAAAACAGCAATACCTCGCCTCGCGCCGCGAACACGCCTTGTCGTACGGAATAACCCTTTCCCCGGTTGCCGGGATTACGGAGAACGCGGGCCTCGCCTCCGGAAAAAATTTCCTCCAGAACTTTGCTTGTGTTATCGGAGCTTCCGTCGTCGACCACGATCACTTCCCAGGCGAAATCCTGCCGCTGAAGATATTCACGCACGGGAGGGAGAGACTTTCGGAGCCGGTTTTCCTCGTTGTACGCCGGGATGATGACGGACAAGAAAATGGAGGGGGGCATCTACTTTAAAAAAGACCTGTGTGAAAAAAACGAGTTCGCGAGCGCTTCATTGCCGTAACAACGAGTTCACATTAAACACTAATTCGAGCGCGAAATCCACATTTTAATCAATGACTTCCCGGCAAATCGGCGGCTCCAGGACCTGTTTCATAACATCCCCGCTCCCCGCCTTCTTGTCTTGCCAAGGGCGAAAAAAATGGGTTAAAATCGCCCTCTATCCATTATGGGTTTTGGGTATCGGCGTAGGAGTGCGCAGGTCATGAGAACCAATAGGACCATTATTTTAATTCTGGCGTTCCTTGCCGGCTTTTTGGGCTTTGAACCGTTATTGGGGGCCCAAACCGCCGAAGAACATTTTTACCGGGGCAACGAGCTCGGCAAGCAGGGCCTTTACGAGGACGCCATCGAGGAGTACAAGCGTTCGCTCAAACTCAATCCCTCGGCCACGGTGGTCTATTACAACCTCGGGCTGGCTTGCAAAAAACTGGGCCGTCATTTGGAAGCTGTCGCGGCCCTGGAGGAAGCCCTGCGGCTGGAACCGCAATACCTGCCGGCCCAAGTCGCCATGGGAAGCGTTTACAATTTGATGGAACGGTGGGAGGACGCGATCGCGCATTTGAACGTCGCGGTCCACCGCGAGACCGGCAACGCCGAAGCGCACGGCAACCTCGGCTGGGCTTACTATAACTATAAAGGCAAACCGCCGTTCAAATTCCTGACGATCGTCAACCTGAAGAAAGCGGCGGACCTGTTCGAAGCCCAAGGTCTGCCCCAGGCGGCGCAGGCCACCCGCAAGGTCCTTGAGGAAGCGTTGGTCAAATATGGTTTCGTTTCAAAAAATTAATCTACGACGGTCAAACGTGTAGGGGAGAATCATGGTTGTGGAAATTGAGGTAACGCCGACTCGCAACGAACACTCGATCATATTCAAATTAAACCTAAAACTCATCCCGCCCGGGACCGGCCTGTCATTCGCCAATCCGCAATCGGCTGACTCCCATCCTCTGGCCCGGGCCCTGTTTCAGGTCAAAGGCGTGGTCAGCGTCTGGATCATCGACGACGAAATCCAGGTGACCAAGGACGAAAAAACGCGCTGGGGAAGCGTCAAACCGAGGATCATGGAAATCATCCGGTCCAACGTGAACTCCGCTTGAACCCGCCTTTGTCCATCAGCCAAGCTTCGCTGTAAAAAATTCCCTGAAGACCCGGATCATGTCCCCATGGTCTTTCGTCCCGGCCATTTCCCGGGCGGAGTGCATGGACAGCATCGGGTTGCCCACGTCCGCGGTACGGATGCCGAGGTTGGCGGCGGTGACCGGCCCGATGGCGCTACCGCAGGCCAGGTCCGAACGCATGACGAATTTCTGCGCCGTCACTCCCGCCCGTTCGCACAACGTTTCGAAATGGGCGCTGGAAACGCCGTCGGTGGCGTAGCGTTGCCCGGCGTTGGTTTTGACCGCCGGCCCTTTATTGATTGCCGGCATGTGGTTGGCGTCGTGCATTTCCGGGTAATTGGGGTGTACCGCGTGCGCCATGTCCGCGGAAATGAAGAGCGACCGGGCGACGGCCCGGATGAACGCCTCGCGCGGCTTTTTGGAAACCGACGCGGCGCGCTCCAGGACGTCTTTCAAGAAAGGCGAGCCCCCGCCCTGGGCGGTCTGGCTCCCCACTTCCTCGTGGTCGTAAAAAACGACCGCGCGCGTCGCCGGGTTCTTGCCCCCGGCGTCCAGAAACGCCGCCGTCGCCGCATGGCAGGACGCCAAATTGTCCAGACGGGGAGCGAATAAAAACTCGCCGTCCGGCCCCCCGAACGCGCTCTTCTGCGTGTCGTAGAGAGAGAGGTCCAGGCTCAAAATCTCTTCCGGCCGGGTCCCGGTCTCCCGCGCCACCAGGTCCTTCAACGCGTTCCCGGATTTTGGCTTGCCGCCTGCAAACGTCAGGATGGGCGGCAGGTGGGTCTGCGGGTTGAGGACCAACCCCTTCTCGTTCACGCTCCGGTTCAGATGGATCGCCAACAGCGGTATCCGCAGGATGGGCCGTTCGATTTTAAGCAGTTTGCAAACGGGCAAGCCGTTCCCGGACTTCAAGACGACGCGTCCGGCCAGAGACAAATCCCGGTCGGCCCACGAACTCAAAAGAACGCCCCCGTACACCTCCACCCCCAGTTGCGCGTAGCCGTTCTTTTCGTAAATCGGATTGGGCTTGAGCCGCAGGTTGGGGCTGTCCGTATGCGCGCCGACAATCTTGAAACCCGCGGTTTCCGGGGGTTTGGAACCCATGACGAACGCCGCCAGCGACGAGCCGTTGCGGACGGCGAAATATCTCCCTCCCGGGACCAGGTCCCAGGCGTCCGCCTCGTCCAGTTCCCGAAAACCGGCGGACTTCAGCGTTTGCCCCAGCTCGGACACCGCATGATAGGGGGTGGGGCTCCGGTCGATGAACTCCAACAAGGATTGACCGGCCTCCCGATAAGAGTCTTTTCCCTTTTCCTTTTTCATGGCTGTTATTCCAGAATCCGATGCGGCTTTCCCGCATCCTAAAGTTGTCTCGTAACGCGACAAGAGGAAATCGCGATGGGCGTATTACTCAAAGCCGATTTCAGAATCAAGATCCCTCCGAAGGCGCTTCGTTTCAATCCGCACAACCCGAGCGCGGATTACCACGCCGGGATATTCGCCGAACTTTACTCGGCCTTTCCCCAGTTCAAGGCCCATGTCGCCATGTACGTGGAAAGAAACTACTGCGCGGCCGTCAACGACGAGGACCACGCCGACCCCAAATCCCTTTTGAGTTTCCTGAAACCGGAGGAAGTCCGGCAGTTGAACGAATGGATCGTCAACAAGGGAAGGCGGCCTCGGCGAGCGACTTGAGGTTTCCGGTCGGTCCTGGCAACAGCGGAGAGAAACCGGAACGTTCCCGGGACCGGAATCATTTCACGGCCACGCTGATGTCCCGCACCCGGCCCGCCTGCAAAATTCCCATGATCTGGATCACGTTGCCGTAGGGCAGGTCCTTGTCCGCCTTGATGATCGCGGTCTTCTTCTCGTCTTGAGGGGCCGTAGCCAGCGCCGACTCGATTTCCGGCGCGGTCATCTTCTTGCCGTTGACGAAGACCTGCTTGTCCACGGTCATCTCGACGTGAAAAACCTTGGGCGTCTCGTCCGGGACCGCGGAGTTGGACTGGGGAAGGGATATGTCCATCCGGCGGGTGAAATCCACGAAGGCCGTGGACACCATGAAGAAAATGAGGAGTAGAAAAACCACGTCGATGAGCGACGTCAAATCCATCGCGTAGTTTTCGTCGTCTTCCTTGCGGAAATGCATGACAGGGTCCCGGCAATAAATAGCTTCCGGTTTTCGTTAGGAACGGGGCTGGCGGACCGTCAACTCGTCGGGGAGATTGCCGCGCCGCGGATCTGTTGCGGTTTTACTTGACCAGGCTCGCCCTCAAGGGCGGAGGGACGAACGGCCCGCTTCTGCTTTATGGATTCGATGGAGAGTTCCTCGACCAGCTGAAAGGAGATCTCCTCCATTTCGAAAACGTAGCGGTCGATCTTGCCGCGGAAATAATGATACGTCGCCAGGGCGGGTATCCCGACCACCAGTCCCGCGGCGGTGGTTATCAAGGCTTCCGCGATACCGCTGGCGACCAGCCCCGGGTTGCCCGTGCCGCTGTGGGAAATCACGTCGAACGCCTTGATCATCCCGAAGACCGTGCCCAGCAGACCCATCATGGGGGCCAGATTGGCGATGGCGCCGAGGACGCGGAGGTTGGAATTCAACAAGGAGGCCTCGTGTTGTCCCGCGCCCTCGATGGCCCGCTCGATCTCGTCCACCTTGCCCCCGAAACGCAACATCCCCGCCTTCAGGATGCGCGCCAGCGAATTATCGTAAGTCTTGCACAACTGCAATCCGATCTGAATGTCCTTCCAGTTCCAATGCGTCTGGACCTTTTCCAGGAAGTCCTGGTTGATGATGTTCTTGCGCCGGAGGCTGTACGCCCGCTCGATGGCGATCCCCACCATCAGGATGGAGGAAAAGATGATCGGATACATCACCCACCCGCCCTTGTCGATGATGGACAGTATTTCCCAACCGAAAGAAGCCGTCGGGCCCTCGGCAAAAGCCAGGCCCGAAAACCCGTGCCAGATCCAGGCGGCCGGAAGGAGAAGGAAGAATTTATTGCGCGGAGAGCAAAAAGAAGTCATATTAGGGAAATTCGTCATGGCCCGGCGGCGACGCGCCAGCGCTTATCTTTATAACACGAACGAAACCTCCATGGCAAGACGCAAACGCCCGTCTTCCCCGTATTCCAACTCTCCCCCAAAAAATGCTAATATAAACAGGATGACGACCGGTTCGATCGATACCCTAAAATGAATATTCCCCAAAGGGCCAGGATTTCCGTCTGGGCCTGTTTGCTGTTTCCCGTTTTAATGGCGGCGGCCGGCTGTTCGACGCCCCCGAGGAACTCGCCTCCCGCCGAAATCTTGTTGCAACAAGGGATCAAGCAAGCCCAGGCCAGGAACTATCAGGAAGCCTCCGCCTCGTTCAAGCAGTTGCTGGAGGATTATCCCGACAGCCAGGAAAGGGTCGCCGCTCTTCTGCGCCTGGCCGACACCCTTTACCTGAGGAAAGAGTACGAGGAGGCGAAGTTCAATTATCAAAAGTTCATCGAATTGTATCCGGCGCATCCGCAAGTGGACCGCGCCCATTTCTACCGGGCGATGTGCGACTACCGGATGACGGAAATCGCCGTCCGCGATCAGACCCAGGCGCGCAACGCCATAGAACAGTTCGACAAGCTGATCGACGCATTTCCCAAAAGCCCCTATCGCCAGCAGGCCATCCTCAAAAAAAAGGAGTGCGTCGAGAAACTGGCCAGGAATATGTTTGAGATCGGCAAATTCTATTATCGCAACGGATCGTACCAATCGGCCATCAAACGCATGATCTCCCTGCTGGAACAGTACCCCGGCCAGGCGTTCAACGACGAAGCTATGTATTTGCTCGCGGAATCCTACTATAATGAGCAAAATCGCGAGATGGCCGAAAAATCCTACAGCCAACTGATCCAGCAGTATCCCAGAAGCGTCTTTGTCAAAGACGCCCGCGAACGGTTAAAATCCTTACGTTGACTCGATCCCATGGACATCTCGAAAGAAGTCAAAAAACCGGGGAAAAAGACTAAACGCGCCGCCGTTAAAGACAAGGTCGTCGAAACCGACGTCCTCACCAAGTACCTGTCGGAAATCAGCAAGATCAAACCCCTGTCCAGGGAGGAGGAAACGGAGTTGGCTTGCCAAATCCGCAACTCCAACGTCAGGGCCTTGCACGAGCTGGTGCGGAGAAACCTGAAATACGTGGTCACCGTGGCCAACAAGTTCAAAGGGTGCGGGCTTTCCCTGCAAGACCTCATCGAGGACGGCAACATCGGCCTCATCCAGGCGGCCAAGCGGTTCGACGGCGCGCGGAACGTCAAGTTCATCACCTACGCCGTGTGGTGGATCCGCCAGGCCATCATGCACTCCCTGGCGGAACAATCCGGGACCGTCCGGCTTCCCATCAAGCAGGTGGGGAAACTGTACAAATTCGGCAGAAAGTACAAGAGCCTCGCGCAAGTCCTGGAACGGGAACCCACGCAGTCCGAAGTGGCCAGGGACATGGGGATGCAGGAGGAGGACCTGGAAACCATCATGCGGGCCTACCGTACGCACGTCTCCCTCGACACCCCGCTCCGGGAAGGCGACGATACGCCCTACATCGACCTGCTGGAAAACCCCAACTACATCCCCTACGACGACCAGATCATCCAGACGGCCCTGCACCAGCACATCGACAAGATCCTCAAGGACCTGACCCCGCGCGAGGAACAGATCCTGCGCATGCGTTTCGGGTTCCATGGGGAGTCGAAAACGCTGGAAGAGATCGGAAAGGAAATCAACCTGTCGCGCGAACGCGTGCGGCAAATCGAGAAGCGGGCCAAGGCGAAATTGCGCGCGAAACTGAAAACCTTCCCGGAAGAAAACTGAACCCATGACGGATAATTTCCCAAAACGGCGCCGCCCGTATTCTTCCGGATTTCCCACGATGTCCGTCCAACCGGCCCCCGCCCTCCCCTCGTCCCGTCAATGAACGCGATCGTCATCTGGGCCGTTGCCTACCTCATAGGAGCCATCCCCTGCGGCGTGTTGATCGCCCGTTCCAGAAAGATCGACATCCGGGAACACGGGAGCGGCAATATCGGCGCCACCAACGTCGCCCGCGTCATCGGCAAGAAAGAGGGGGCCCTCACCCTCGTCGGCGATTGCGCCAAGGGGACCGCCGCCGTGGCGCTCGCGACGCATTTCCTGGACAGCCCTTTCAAGGTCGCCGTGGCGGCCTTGATGGCATTCCTGGGACACCTGTTCTCGATATTCCTGAAATTCAAAGGCGGCAAGGGCGTGGCCACCGGGCTGGGGATCTTCCTGTACCTCATGCCCCTCGCGGCGTTGTCCTCCATGGCGGTTTTCGCCGTCGTCCTGGGCGTCTCCCGGTACGTCTCCCTCGGATCCATTCTTTCCGCGGTGTCCCTGCCCCTGTTCGGCATTTTCTACAAAATGCCCCCGGCCTTCATCTACGCGTCGGCGATCGTCTCCGCGTTGGCCATCGTCAAGCATCACGAAAACATCCGGCGCCTGCTGGCCGGGGCGGAATCCAAATTCGGCGAAAAATAGAATTTGACAAAGCCGCCGCAAAAAATATAATAAGCGGATCGGCGAGACACAAATCGTCCAGCGTACTTTCCATCGGAAAAAGCGGGAGTAACTCAGTGGTAGAGTGCAACCTTGCCAAGGTTGAAGTCGAGGGTTCGAACCCCTTCTCCCGCTCCATCCCCCCTTCTCTTCAGTCTTCGTTTCGAAATTACGGCGCCGTCGCCAAGTGGTAAGGCAGAGGTCTGCAAAACCTTCATCCCCGGTTCAAATCCGGGCGGCGCCTTTCTTTACTTTCAAAAACCCAAGCCTTTCAAAATCCCCCCTCTTTTTCCTCATTGACAAGCCAGCCCAGCCGCGTTTATAGTGCCATGGACATTCGAGATCTATTCGAAAAAGGGAAGACGGTGCAAGACCGTCGTGGGCCCGCCGCTGTAACCGGGGATGAAATCCGCAAAAGCCACTGTTTGCTCGCCAGACGGGAAGGCGCGGAAAGTAATACGATCCGGAAGCCAGAATACCTTATCGAATAGCATAAATTACAAACTCTTCGCGGTCTGAGA
>JACRGP010000122.1 GCA_016217765.1 Nitrospinota bacterium
ATGAGGTTCCATTTTTCCGGGAAATTTCCGTGCGGGGGCGGTTTCTTCGGAAAACCTCCCCCTGGGGGACGCGGGCCTGCGGGTTCGAATTAGTTCTTTTATCATTGTAGAAATTGCTTTTCAACCTGTCAAGAAAGACCCTGCGATTTGTTATACTATGGGGAACGTGGAAAGGGCGGCTGACGCGCCCCGGCCTTTCCCCATCGAGAACGGGTAGAATATACCCGTCGTCGAACACACGCTCCCGTTGCGGCAGGCTGAATGCATGCGGATCATCTTGAAAAATACAGCCCTGGTTCTATCCGTTCTGGCGTTGTTGGAAGGGTGTAGCGCCCAGCAGATGGCCGTGCGTCTGGCCTATCCGCTGGTGGACGGCCAATACCGTTCGCTCAACGAGGAAAGCGACCCCGATCTCGCCCGGCAAGCCATCCCCGCCAACTTGAAGATGATGGAGGGGATGTTGAAGTCGGACGAAAACAACGCCGCTCTCATGGACCGTCTGGCCGAGGGTTTTTGCGGCTACGCTTTCGGTTTCGTGGAGGACGACGACCCCCGGCGGGCGTCGGCCCTCTATCTACGGGGCAGGGACTACGCCCTGCGGAGCCTGGCCGCGTATCCCGGCGTCGCGGCTTTGCCGGACCTGGAGCGGGAGGAATACAAAACCGCCTTGCAAAAGATCGACTCCGTCCCCAGCCTGTTCTGGCTGGCCCAGTGCTGGGCCGGTTGGCTGAACCTGAACCTCGACAAGCCCGAGGCGCTGGCCCAGGTTTCCAAACTGGAGGCCGCGATCCAACGGGCCGCGGAACTGGACGAGACCTACCATTACGCCGGGCCGCATCTCCTGCTGGGCAGTTTTTACGGCGGCAGGACGCGCCTGCTCGGCGGGGACCCGGAGAAAGCCCGGTTTCATTTCGAACGCAACCTGGAGTTGAACCACAACAAGTTCCTCCTCGCCTACGTCCTTTACGCCAGGACTTACGCGGTGCAGACCCAGGACCGCGATTTGTTCGAACGCCTGTTGCGGAACGCGTTGGAGACGCCGTCCGGCGTCTTGCCCGAACAGCGCCTGGCCAATGAAACGGCAAAGATCAAAGCCGACAAACTGATGGGGAGGGTCGATGAACTTTTCTAATCCGAAACGAGCCCGGCTCGTTTTCCTCCTGTTGTCCGTCCTCGCGGTTTGGGGGACGGCGGAAGTTTCCCGCGCCGAAAAGACAACCTATATCAAATTCGCCACCCTCGCCCCGGAGGGCTCCTCCTGGATGAACGAGATGCACAAGCTCGACAAGGAGGTCCAGCGGGCCTCCGGCGGGAACGTCCGGTTCAAGTTTTACCCCGGCGGGGTTTCCGGCGACGAGAAGGACGTGATCCGGAAAATGCGCATCGGTCAGCTCCATGCCGCCGGGTTCACCGGCGTCGGACTGGGCGAGATCCTGCCCGAGGTGCGGGTCCTGGACCTGCCCTTCCTGTTCGAAAACGACCGGCAGATCGAACGCATCTATGAGACCATGGACGGACACTTCGCCAGAAAGTTCGAGGAAAAAGGCTACGTCCTGCTCGGGTGGGTCCCCGTGGGATGGATACACTTTTTTTCCAAGTACGACATCAAATCGTTGGACGACCTGAAGCAGACCAAACCCTGGATGTGGGAGGGCGACCCGCTGGTGCGGGAGGCCTACGCCGTCCTGAACGTCTCGCCGTTTCCGCTGTCCGTGACCGACGTCCTCATGTCCCTGCAAACCGGGATCGTCGATACCGTGTACTCGTCGCCCCTCGGCGCCCTGGCCCTGCAATGGAGCGCCAAGACCGCCTACATGTCGCAAGTCCGCATGGGGAACTCGACCGGCGCGGTGTTGATGCCCCGGGAGCAGTTCGACCGCGTCCCCGCCGAGTACCGGGAACCCCTGCGCGCGATCAGCCGCAAATACCTCAAGGAACTGGCGCGAAAAATCCAGGAGGACAACGCCAAGTCCATCGACGTCATGCTGAAAAACGGTTTGCGGATGGGCAACGCGCCGAGCGAGGCGGAGTTGAAAAAGTTCCATGAGATCGGCGCCGCCGTGCGGAAAAACCTGACCGGCAAGCTTTTCCCCCAAGAACTCCTCGACCAGGTCCTCGCCCATCTGCGGGAGGCGAAATGAATATCGAGTAAAGATTGACAAATGTATGGACAGACGTTTATTGCCATGGCATGATTAAAATAAAAACATTGGGGTTTGATTGGGATGCGGGCAACAGGAGTAAATGCCGGAAACATGGGCTGGCCCCCTTGGAAATAGAAGGTTTTTTTAAGCAGGAGAGCGTTTACATTGCGCCAGACTTCAAGCATTCCCAAAAAGAAATAAGATACTTGGCGGCCGGGCGATCCGAAAAAGGACGCCCCATGTTTGTAGCGTTCGCTCTCCGTAAAAATAATGGCGATCTATTAATCCGACCGATTAGCGCTCGTTATATGCACAAGAAGGAGGCGCGAAAACATGAAGAAGAAAGTTCCTGAATTCAAATGCGACGAAGAGGCCGAAAAGTTCCTGGAGAAGGACCTCGCCGATTATTTAGACCGGCGGAACTTCCAAAAGGTTTCTTTTGAATTTCAGCCAAAGACAAAAAAGGTGAACATCCGTTTCCCGGAAAAATTACTGAATGCCGTTCGCAAGGAAGCAAAGCGGCAAGGCATTCCCTACCAAAAATTCATCCGCCAAGCCGTGGAGTATTCCTTGGCAAAACAGTAGAAGCAGTTTCATAAGTTGTCTTTTTATGGAGCGCAAAGCCTCCCGGCTTTGCATGCTACGCGGGGACGCGTAGCGCTCCAAAAGGTTAATTAGCGCTACTCCGTTAAGTCATGGCAATATCTCCGTGAAGGAGGTATGCCGCGCGAATACGAGAGTTGCGGAGCGCGCAACAGCAATGGCTGGAGTTTGTCGGTCAATTCGCGCCGTTGCTTGGCCGATCCGAG
>JACRGP010000118.1 GCA_016217765.1 Nitrospinota bacterium
ATCCGGGTTTGGCCAGTTCGCCCCGGCGCGGCCGCCGGTCCCGCGAGCTTTTCCCTGACGGCTTGGAGTTCCCGGCGGACGAACGCCTCCAGCGCCCGGTATTCCTCCGCCGCCGCGGGATGCCGGGTGATGAATTTTTCGGTCAAACGGACAATCCCCAGCGACGTTCCCGCCGCGGCCAGGAGTTTTTTCCCCTTCGACAGGATGAATTCCGTGCTCCCGCCGCCGATGTCGAACGTCAACGAGACGTCTCCGGTGTCGGGGATTTTCCAGAAAACGCCGTCGAGCGTCAGGCGCGCCTCCTCCTCCCAGGGGATCACGTCGAGCGTTATCCCGGTTTTGTCGTACACCCTGCGGAGAAACTCCTCCCGGTTGGACGCCTCGCGCACGGCGCTGGTGGCGACGGCGTGGACCGGCATGTCTCCGAACGCCCGGCACTTGTCCCGGAAGCGGGCGAGGGCTTCCAGCGTCGCGTCGATCCGGCGGTCGAGAAGCCGCTGGTGGGAGTCCATCCCTTCCCCGAGCCGGGTGATGGCGCGGTCGGCGTCGAGTTCGCGGAAGTTCCCCGCTCCGTCCGCTTCCAGGATGAGCAAGCGCAGGGTATTGGAACCCACGTCGATGGAGGCGATTCTTTTCATTTCACGCTCGCGCTATAGGGGCAGGATTTTTTCGCTGTCGAGAGTCAGGATCATGTAAAACCCCAGGGAACCGAAGAGCAGGAGCGGGCCCCAGGCGGCCAGCAGGGGTCCGAACGTTCCCCCGTGCCCCAGGGAAATGCCGAGGGCGTATATAAAGGAAAAAGCCAGCCCGACGGCCAGGCTGACCGCCACGCAAAACAACACCCCGCCGGTCCTGCCGGTCCGCAGGGACAGGGGGATGCCGATCAGGCCCAGAATGACGCTCATGAAGGGATAGGAGATCTTCCGGTGCAGGTCCACCCACTTCTTTTCCGTGTCCTTCCCCATCGTGGACTCGGCCTGGATGACCCGGTACATTTCGCGCGCGCTCATTTCCTCCGGCTTCTTCTGGACCTTCTTGAAGTCGGCGGGGGATTCGGGCGCCGGGAAAACGCGGTTCTTGAAATATTCGGTCCGGGACAACCCGGTCGGCGAAAAATCGCGGACGTAGCCGTCCAGGAACTCCCACTCCCTGCCGTTCCAAAACGCGGCCGTCGCGTCGATCCGTTGCTCGACGGCGCGGCGGCCGTTGTAGAGAAACACGCTGACTTTCTTCATCAACGCCCGTTCCGGGTCGAAATAGTCGATGTTCCATATCGTGCCGTTGGCGGACCTGAACCAGAGCTTGTCGCGCTCGACCGGGCCCTTGTCCTGCGCATGGCGGACCTTGACCTGAAAAATATAGTTCATCTTTTCCGTCGCCGAGGGCATGACGTATTCGTTGCTCGCCAGCACGATCCCGGCGACGACGACCGCGGCCGCGAGGATGGGCATGGCGATGCCCGTCACCCCGATGCCGCAGGCTTTCATCGCCGTGAACTCGTTGTTGCGGGCGAAGGCCGTCAAGGTGACGACCGTGGCCAGCAAGACCGCCTGCGGCGCCATGTAGGAAAAAATCAGGGGGACCTTGTATAGGTAATAACCCGCCCAATCCTCCCAGGGGGCTTGGCGCACGACAAACTCGTCCGCCCGCTCGAAAAAATCGATGAGCAGGAAAATGCAGACGAACCCGGAGATCGTCAGCAGGTACACCTGGACGAATTTTTTCAGCACGTAGCGTTTCAATATCATCATCATGGTCGGGGCGTCCTCCGTCTCACTGGCCGCTGTCGCGCAGTCCGGGGATGTGGCTCTCCAGGCAGAGGCGCAGAGGCGCCAGGCCGGGATTCCCGTTCAACGTCCGCCGGACGTACCCCAGGGTCCTGGGGATGTATTCCAGGTAACGCCCGTTTTTCCTGGCGACGCTCTGGTAGGCGAACGTTCCCACCGCTTTCAAGTTTCTCTGAATGGACATCAGGTCGAAAATTTCGTAAAAATTCTTGCGGTCCACCGGCCGGCTTTCCGCGGATTCCTTGAGTTCGATATAGAGTTCCTTCATTTCCTCGACAAGGGAATCCTCGATGCCGACGTAGGAATCCCGCAACAGGGAAGCCAGGTCGTATTGGCAGGGACCCATCCGGGCGTCTTGAAAATCCAGCATGACGAGGCGTCCGTTGTGCACCATGAGGTTCCGGCTGTGGTAATCGCGATGCGTGAAATACGGCTCCTGTCCGGCCAGGGTTTCGCAGAGGGGTTGGAAATGGCGCCGGACCTCGCGCGCGTCCTCCCCGGACAAGCGCGCGCCATGGAGGCGGGCCGCGTAATGCTCCAGCATGAAATCGAACTCCCACATCAATTTCTCGACGTCGAACCGCAAATGGTAGGCCGGGCACCGGGGGCCGATTTGCTTCGCGGCCTCGCTTTGGAGCTTGACGAGAAGCGCCACCGCCTGGCGGTAATACGCCCCGATTTCATCCGGTGGGGCGGAGCGGACTTGCTCCTCGAACGTCGTGTCGCCGCAGTCCTCGAGGAACAACAGGCCGTTTTCCGCGTCGTAATGGAACAGCCGGGGGACCGGCAAATCCAGCCCCTCCAGAAATTTCAATGTCAGGATGAAATCCGTTTCGGTCCCCTTGACGGGTTTCTCCAATTGCATGACAATGAGGGTTTCCTTTCCGTTTTTTCCGGTCGTTTTTCTGAACGTAACGCGGAAATACTGGCGGGTGGAAGCGTCGCCCAGGAGAGGAGCGAATGCCACGTCCGCGACGGGGCAACGGAAAATCGCTTCCGCGGTCCCCGCCAGGTAACCGGCGTCGAACCGGACGGGGCTTATGGCATGGTTGGAGTTCGATGGATTCATCTATACGTTTTGCCGCTGTTTATCGCGGGAGGAAATAACAAAAAATAAATCGTTTTTCAAGGATTCGTCATCTAAATTGGGTTTTTTTGCCTTGAGAGCGTCTAACAAAATGAACCGATCGCCGGACATGCAAATACCCCCTCCCTTGACCGGGGGCGTCCCCGGCGTCATCGCTGTGTTGCCTCCGGGCGGTTGCCCGGCTTTTCACCCCCACCTGACCTCCCCCTTCAAGGGGGAGGGAGTTATGGGACACTTCATTTTGTTAGACGCTCTAATTCAATCTCATTGGAGGAGTTGCAATGCCGAAACCAGCTTATCACATTCTTGTGTGCACCAACCAGCGTCCGCCGGGACATCCGCGGGGATCTTGCGGAGAAAACGGCGCCGCCGCGTTGCTGGAGAGGTTTGGCATGGGAATCGAGGAAAAAATGTTGTTTGGCAAAGCGATCGTTTCGACTTCCTCATGCCTTGGCCCTTGTTCCATGGGGCCGGTCGTGATCGTCTATCCCGACGGCGTCTGGTACAACCGGGTCAAACCCGCGGACGTGAGCGAGATACTGGAACGGCATATCGCGCAGGGGAAAAAAGTGGAACGGTTGGAAATCCCGGACGCCGTTTGGGGTTGATCGCGCCGGCGTGCCGCTACTCGCCGTAGGGGCGGCCCGGGCAAGCGCCCGGAGGCGACGCGGCGATGACGCTGGCGCGATCGCCGAAATGCGAATCCCCCCGGCCCCCTTTGCAAGGGGGAGCCGCATCCCGCCTCGGCGTCAGCCGGAGGCCGCGTCGCCTCCGGGCGCTTGCCCGGCTATTCGTTTTCCGGTTTTTGAATCGTCACGGTCCCTTCCCATTCGGCGCCCCCGCGCAGGGCCTTGATCCGGACGGTATCCCCGAACGATTTGTCCTGCAACCGGTCGATAAACCCCTCCAGCGTGTCGATCTCCCGGCCGTCCATGGCCACCAGCACGTCGTCTTTTTGAATCCCCGCCCTCTGCGCGTTGGAGTTGCCGGACACGGACTTGACCAGCAGGCCTTGCTCCAGTTCCTCGAGCATGACCCCCAGCTTGACGCGGTTTTGCGGCGGGACCTTGTAGGACACCCTCCAGATGAAGTCGGATTCGTAAAGCGGGATGGAGACAGGCTCCGCGCGCATTTCGCGGTCTTTCAACTCCTCGGGGACTTCGACGATCGTGGGAAGGACGATGGAATAAGGATGCGGCGCCCGGCGGAAGGCGCGCTTGGGGACGCCAAACCCGTATTGGACGTGATATCCCCCGGCGAGGACCACCAGTTTCCAATCCCGGTAATTCTCGTTTCGCAGAAATTCCGCCACCGTCTGGGCCATCGATTCCTCCCATAACGCCAGCATGTGATACGGGTTGGAGGCTCCCTGCCGGGGTTCATGGCCGCCAAAGATCGCCATGGCCTGCCGTTTGTGGTACGGGTCGTTCAGGTCCATGTCCGGAAGCAGGGGGGATTCCGGACCTTGTTCGCGCAAGCGGTCCTCCGTCTCTTTCGACGATTTAAGGCCCAGCAGGGGTATCCGGTTTTCCTTCACGAACTCGAAGATGGGCCGGTAAAGACGGAAACCCGACCCCCAGTTTTTCCCGAAAAGTTTTCTGAATTGCGTGTCGGACAATTGCCCCTGCCGCCAGAGGTCCAGTTCGGGCTGGGCCGACCCGCGGAACATTTCCATCCCCACCGCCACCTTCCCGGGGAATTTCGCGTACAGACGCCGGATGATCTCCAACTGGACGCGGTGGGCCTCGATATTGTCGTGCGTTTCGCCCACATACACGACGCGCGCTCCGGAGACGACCTCGGCAAGCTGGTCGGGCGTGACCCGGACGCCGGTGGGGACATGGACAATCTGGCCGTCCTGAAGGTCCGCCGGGTCCACATAGGGCGAACCGGAATGGGGGACGGCGTATTCCTCCGCCCCGGCCCCCGGCAACCCATTAAAAAGAAAGACCGCCGTAAACAGTAAAAACGCCTTGATACAGTATTTCATGAGCGGCCTCCTTTCAGATCGGCCCTGGAAAGGATTTTTAAAGCATTTTCCGGTAGCTCTTGACAAATTAGCAAATAACAAAGATAATGTAAAATTTTAAGCCTGCTTTATTATTGTAAAAGGCGTTAATACAACAACTCATAAAGTGGTCCCGGCGGATAGCGGGATCATGAAAGCCGTTTAACGGCGTATCCCGGCGGTTAAATACCGTTCGCAAAGGAGGTTGGATTATTTGGAGGTAACGGTTTATCAAAATCAAGTTGAAAAAGCTCTTAAAGTCCTCAAACGTCAGATGACGAAAGAGGGCCTGCTCAAGGAGCTGAAGAGACGAAGATTTTACGAAAAGCCTTCCGTTAGAAAAAAACGAAAACAGAAGGAAGCCAAGAAGAAAAAGAAAATCGCCCTGCGAAAAGGGTCCTCGTATTTGTATTAATTATCGATATGGAACCCTCGTCTTTTCCGTAAACGGCCGGAAGGTTTCGATCTCCGGCCGTTTTATTTTTCCGGCGTCCCCGCTCCCGTTTCCGATCGCATTTGTCCGCGCTCCCTTTTTTGTCTGAGGATTTCGTAAAAAACCACGGCGCCCGCCGCCGAAGCGTTCAACGATCCCAGGGTCCCCGCCATGGGTATGGAAACGGTGAAATCGCAAATCTTTTTCAATCCTTGGCGGATCCCTTTTTGTTCTCCGCCGATCACCAAGGCCACCGGCATGTTGAAGTCGAACCGATGGCAACTGGTTGCGCCATGCATATCGACCCCGACGATCCAAAAGCGGGACTTCTTTAAAGTCTCCGCCGCCTGCGCCAGGTTGGTCGTCCAGGCGATGGGAACGGTTTCCACCGCCCCCGCGGAACATTTAGCCACGGTCTCGTTGAGCGGGACGGAGCGGTGTTTGGGGATGATCACCCCCTGGATGCCCAGGACCTCCGCCGAGCGGATGATGGCCCCCAGGTTGTGCGGGTCTTGAATTTCGTCCAGCAGGACCAGGGTGGGTTGCGGGTCGGACCGGTACGCCTGCTCGATCAATTCGGGGAGTTCCAGGGTTTCCTTGACGGCAAAGTAACCGACGATCCCCTGATGCGGCAACGAACGGAACTTCTGGCCGAACGCCTGGCGGGGCAGGGCTTCGATCTTGACCCCCATCCGGCGGGCCAGGTCCACGACGGACCGGACGCGGGGATGATCTTTCTCCTCCTCCACGACGATTTTATAGCACTTCCGCTTGGAGGCTTTTAACGCGGTATGGACGGGATTGATACCGTAAACAAAATTTTCCGTTTTCTCAGTCATGTATGCCGGGAGAGCGTTTTTCCATTCCCGCGAGGGCCGGGCAAACGCCCGGGGGCAACGCGGCGGCCGTGTCAGGGTCATCGCCAGACTCATTTTCACTTATGGAGTGCAAAGCCTCCCGGCTTTGCATGCAACGCGAGGACGCGTTGCACTCCAAAAAGGCGGCGTTGGGTCCAGCGTTCACGCTGGCCGGGATTGAATATTCCCTAACTTCATGATATAGATGGTTTTGTTTGCCGAAACCGGGTTGATGGGTCGGCGGTAGGAAGCATACCACATCCCTCACGATCGAACATTGTTTTTTGCATCGACCCTTCAGCCGGCTTCCAACCTCCCGGATCCTTTTCCATGTCTTTCCCGATAAAGAGAGTCGTCGCCTATACTCTGGCCGTTTTCGCGACCGCCATTCTCGCCGTCGCCTATCTGGTTTACGACCAGCTCAGCGACCTGGACAATTTCAAACTGGCGCTGACCGAGCACCTGGAAGGTTTGACCCGCAGGAAAGTTTCGATCGGGAGCGCCGAGTTGAGCTTCTCGCGGGGCATCGGCGTCAAACTCAAGGACGTTGCGTTCCGTCACCCTTCCCTGGGCCGGCCCGAATTCACCTCCCGGGAAATCCGGATGCGGGTCACGATCCTGCCGTTGCTGAATAAGCGGGTGGAGATCCAGAAAGTCATCGTCCACGACTCCCTGACCCACGTCTTCCGCGACGCCGAAGGCCGGTTCAATTTCGACGATTTGCGGCCGCTGATATCGCCCCCGGCGGGGGAGGCGACCGGCCCCCTGCTCGGCATCTTCCGCGAGAGCCTCCTGCACAAGCTCGAATTGCGGAACGGCGAAATCCGTTTTCTGGACTTCCTCGGCCGCCCGCAAGGGGAACCCGCGGACATCCGGATCGTCAAGGCGGATTTATTCATCCAGAAAAACCTGATCCAGTCCCCTTTCAATTTCACCTTGCGCGGCGAGGTCCCCAACGCGGAGCGCAAAGCGAGCTTCGAAATCTCGGGCGCCTTGCGGAGCCCGTCGCGCGGCAAGAATATCCTGGACCTGACCGCGGACGGCACGATTAAAATCCGCGATTTGTATCTGGCCCAGTTTCAACCCTACCTGCCGCCGAGGGCCGGCCTGACGGACTCGTGGGCGACCCTGGACTCCAGTTTTTCCGGCGCTTTGGACGGCCGGTTCAGTTCCTCCGGCAAGGCCGTCCTGGCCTCGCGGCAGGCCGAAAACGGCCCCGCCTTTACGGACGCCGGCAAACCGTCCCGGGGTTCCGTGACTTACAAGTTCTCGCTCGACAAGGACAAGATCGTCCTGGAGCAGTTGGATTTCGCCTCCGAACAATTCCGCATGGAGGCCTCCGGAAGTTTTACGCGCGTTGCCGGGGGATCGCCGGAAATTTCGTTTTCCGCGCGGAGCGGCGAGTTCCTGGTGGACAAAAGCGACCAATACCCGCCGCTGGCGATCTTTCCGGAGAAAGCGCGCGACCTGATCCGCAAGATTTTCAAAAACGGCACGATCCGGATCGACGAACTGTCGTTCAAGGGCGCGTTGGAACAGTTCCAGAACCTGACGGACCCGAGGAATTTGAGCCTGCTTCGCGCCGACCTGGCCGTGAACAAGCTGGATTGGATTTCCCCCTTGCCGCCTTTCAAAAAAGTCTCCGGGTCCTTGAAGTTCGACGCCGGCGAGATGACGATGCTCGTCGACAAATCGTATTACCAGGGTCTGCCCGTCGCGAAACTCGCCGGCAAGATCGGAGACCTGGCGGGGAGCCCCTATCTGGACTGGCAGTTGGACAGCGGCGTGGACTTGTCGCAACTGCACAAGGCCCTGCCCAAAATTCTGGAGGACAATTCGTTCGAACCCCTGTTGAAGCGCTACCAGGGCATCCAGGGGACCGGGACGATCCGTATCGGCATCAAGGGCCCCTTGGAAGGCGAGGACAACCTGGCCATCGACGGCACGCTGACCATGGATAAAGCCGAAATCAAGCAACGGATCCTCACCCCCGTCCCGATCGCCGGCTTGAAAGGCAAGGTCGCCTTC